>NZ_JADNDZ010000032.1 GCF_015552075.1 Collinsella aerofaciens | reverse complement strand
AAGCACTTAATGTGCTTTCCGTCTTGCGCAGGACTGTAGAGCAGCAAACTTAACCGCCCCGCCCGGCGGGCGAGCGCAGGGATACGACATCTGTCCAACAATTCGTGTGAAACACAATGAAAAACCGTTTGATGTGAGTTAATATAAACAACGTCGTGAATCTGACTCCTGCCACATGCATGACAGGGGTTAAACACAAAAAGGAGTCAATTATGGTTTCTGAGAAGGCTACCCTCGTTAATCCTCAGGGTCTGCACATGCGTCCGGCTGGTCTGTTCGCCTCCACCATGGGCAAGTACGCCTGTGACGTGACGGTCGTCACCCCCGAGAAGGAGGTCAACGGCAAGTCCCCGATGGCCCTCATGGCTGCTGGTATCCCCTGCGGTACCGAGGTCGAGGTCAAGTGCGACGGCGCCGACGAGGCCGAGGCTCTGGCTGCTGCCATCGAGCTCATCAAGAGCGGTCTTGGCGAGTAGAACTCAAACGGGTCGCATGTTGAACAACTAAGTTCATATTTGGGGGCGCAGTGACCTGTTGTAAGGTAGCTGCGCTCTTTTGTCATGGATATGGCAAAACGCTTTATCACATGACACGGAGAGAGGAATGGGAATGTATCAGGGAGTCAACGCTTCCGAGGGCATCGGTATCGGCACCGTCATGGTCGCCGTCGATCCCGACTTGACGTTTGAGCCGCACGAGGTTGCTGATTCGGCAGCAGAGAAGGAGCGCTATCAGTCCGCTCTTTCGGTCTTCTGCGAGAAGACCCAGGCTCAGGCCGACCACATGAAGGAGACGGTGGGCGAGGCCGAGGCCGAGATCATGAGCGGACACATTGTCCTGGCTCAGGACCCGGGCATGACCGACGCCATCAACGCCGCCATTGGCGGCGGTACCTGCGCCGAGCAGGCGCTCATGGACACCTCGACCATGTTCGAGAACATGTTCCTGTCCATGGACGACGAGATGTTTCGTCTGCGCGCGGCCGACATCGCCGACATCCGCACCGGTATTCTGGCCGAGCTGCTGGGCAAGGAGGTCGTCGACCTCTCCGTCCTGCCCGAGAATACTGTCGTTGTCGTTCACGACCTCACGCCGTCCATGACCGCCACGATCGATAAGGCCCACGTTGCCGGTATCGTCACCGAGACCGGTGGCCGCACGTCGCACTCCGCGATTATTGCGCGCGCCCTCGAGATCCCGGCTGTCCTTTCGGTTTCCAACAGCTGCACCGCGCTGCGCAACGGTATGACCGTTGTCGTCGACGGTGGCAAGGGTATCGTCGAGGCCGATCCCGACGAGGAGACGCTCGCTGCCTACACCGCCAAGGCCGAGGCCTTCGCTGCCGAGAAGGCAGCCCTCGAGGCCTTCCGTGGCAAGCCGTCCGTGACTGCCGATGGCATCAAGAAGATCATCGCCTGCAACATCGGTAACCCCGATGACGTGCCCAACGCGCTCGATCACGATGCCGAGGCCATCGGTCTGTTCCGCTCCGAGTTCCTGTTCATGGACTCCGCTGAGCTTCCTTCCGAGGAGGAGCAGTTTAACGCCTACCGCAAGGTCGCCAGCGCGCTCAAGGGTGCTCCGGTCATCATCCGCACGCTTGATGTGGGCGGCGACAAGGAGATCCCGTACCTGCACATGGTCAAGGAAGACAACCCCTTCATGGGCTTCCGCGCCGTGCGTTACTGCCTGGCCAATCCCGACCAGTACAAGGTCCAGCTCCGCGCCCTGCTGCGTGCCAGCGCCTTTGGTGACGTCAAGATCATGATTCCGCTCGTCACCTGCGTCGAGGAGGTCGTGGCCGTCAAGGAGCTCGTCGAGCAGTGCAAGGCCGAGCTGACCGAAGAGGGCCGCAAGTTCAACGAGAACATCGAGGTCGGCATCATGGTCGAGACGCCCGCCGCTTCGCTGCTCGCTGACCGTCTGGCCGAGGTCGCCGACTTCTTCTCCATCGGCACTAACGACCTGATCGGCTACACCATGTGCGCCGACCGTGGCAACGACACCATCTCTAACCTGTACCAGGTGTACTATCCCGCCGTGCTCCGCTCGCTCAAGAACATCATCGAGAGCGGCGTGAAGGCCGGCATCATGGTCGGTATGTGCGGCGAGGCCGCTGCCGATCCGCTGCTTGAGCCGCTGCTGATCAGCTGGGGCCTGGAGGAGTTCTCGATGAGCGCTCCGTCGATCCTGCGCGCCCGCAAGACCATCAGCCAGTGGACCAAGGCCGAGTGCGACGAGCTCGCCGAGAAGGCGCTCGCCTGCAACACTGCAGCCGAGGTCAAGGCGCTGCTCGAGTCCGCTGCTCGTTAATTTGGTATCAGAGGTAACCGCGTGGTTGGAATGGGCCGGCCACGCGGCCCTCACATATACAGGGGGTACTGTAAATGTTCTACACGCTAACCGCTAATCCGGCTGTCGACATGACGGTTTCGAGCTCTCCGCTCGAGCCCGACGAGAACGTCCGCACCGGCTCGGCCAGCTACACGGCCAACGGCAAGGGCCTCGATGTGTCCTTCGCCTTTAAGAAGATGGGCGTCGATACCGTCGCGCTCGGCTTCTTCGCTGGCTTCACGGGCAAGTTCATCGTCGAGGAGGTCATGAACCTGGGTTGCCTCTGCCGCCCGGTTTGGACCGACGGTATCACGCGCATTAACACCTACGTCAACGATGGCCAGCACGAGTACGGCATCCTGAACCCCGGCGCCCCGATTACGCCGCAGCACCAGGAGGAGCTCTACAACATCCTGGACACCGCGGGCGATCTCGAGTGCCTGATCGTTTCCGGCTCCGTGCCTCCCAAAGCTACGCCTGACTTCCTGGCTCAGGTTATGGAGCACGCTCAGGCTCGTGGCGCCGACGTCGTCCTGGACCTGTCCTCCGACAAGCTCAAGGAGCTCGCTCACAAGAAGCCGCTGCTCATTAAGCCGAACCATCACGAGATGAAGGCCATCTTCGGCGTGCCGGTCGACACCGACGACGAGGTTCGCGTTGCCATGAAGATGGCTCACGACGCTGGCGTTCAGAACGTGCTGCTCACCCGTGGTAGCCGCGGCGACGCTTACTTCTCCAACGGCGAGGACATCTGGTACGCCAAGCGTGAGTTCAACATCAAGCTGGTTTCTTCCGTCTGCGCCGGCGACTGCACCCTCGCTGCGTTCCTGCACAAGTGGTACAGGGATCGCGACAACGTCGAGGAGGCCATGAAGCTCGCTATGGCCACCGGCGCCAACGTTGCCGAGTCCGTCGGCATCGGCGACTTCGGTCACGTCGACGAGTACAGCAAGCGCGTTGCTGTCCGCAAGCTCGATCGTCAGTAATCGAAACGCGACATATTCGTGCGCATGCGGCGCCCCGGTTTCGGCTGGGGCGCCTTTTTTGTTTCGTCATTGGAGAGAGATGTTCTGCCGTACGGTTGATTTTCAATCTCAACGCAACAGCTTGAACGGACCCCGCGTTTCCGCA
>NZ_JADNDZ010000031.1 GCF_015552075.1 Collinsella aerofaciens | reverse complement strand
AGTTCGCGATCCCCGGCCTTGACGACGAGTTCCGCGTCATCGTGTCTCCGTGGATTCTGACGGTGCTCGTTACCGACCGCCTGGCTCGCTACTACGAGACGGTCACCAAGCACAACCTCAAGTATCGTCGCTACTATCACCAGTTCGACTACTAAAGAAAACGGGTGCGGGAACGTGCCGGGCTATTGAGAGGAACACAGAATGAGACAGTACATCATCGCCAGCCATGCGCACTTCGCTACCGGCATCAAGGAGAGCGTCGAGCTGCTCTCGGGCGCTCGCGACAACGTCCACGATCTTTCGATGTTCGTCGATGGCCGCATGGACGTGGCCGAGGAGGCCCAAAAACTGCTGGCAGGCATGTCTGCTGACGATGATGTCGTTGTCTGCACCGACCTCTTTGGCGGCAGCGTCAACAACGAGTTTACCAAGATCGTCCAGACGCGTCCCCGCACGTACCTCGTTACCAACATGAACCTTCCTCTCCTCATCCAGTTGCTGTTCTCTGACGAGTCGGCGCCGGTTGAGGAGACGATTCGCGCCATCGTCGCTGCGGACGATACGCGCGTGAAGTTTGTCAACGATCTTTTGGTCGATGACGACGAGGAAGAAGAGTTCTAATCCGCAGCACCTACTGACACGCCGTAAGACGGCACAAGACCTTTGGGGGGTCACATTATGATTCAGCTACTTCGCGTTGACCATCGCCTGCTTCATGGCCAGGTCGCAGTTTCCTGGGTTCAGGGCCTTGGCTCCAACTGCATCTTCTGCGTGGGCGATAAGGTCGCTAACGACCCGGTGTGGAAGACGACGCTCAAGATGGGCAAGCCTGCCGGCTGCAAGCTCGTCATCAAAGATATGGAGCATGCAATCGAAGCTATCAACTCGGGCGTGACCGACAAGTACAAGATGATCATCTGTGTCGCCACTATTGCTGAGGCAAAGCAGCTTGTTGAGGGCTGCCCGCAGATCAAGTCGGTCAACCTGGGCAACACCAAGCCCAAGGACGAGAAGCGTCCCGATGCTCGTCAGGTCTCTCGTCAGATCTTCCTGACCGCGGCCGAGGAAGCCGATGTGCGCGAGATGCTGGATCGTGGCGTTGAGGTCGAGATTCGACCCCTGGCCGATGACCCCAAGGTTGACTGCGCCAGCGTGCTCTAGGCGTTCAATTTCGAAGAGTCTGAGCTCTTCGTAGTGTCCTATTAGGAAAGGGGGATATATGCTTACCCAAGCAATCCTCATCGGACTTATCGCCGCATTTGGTAAGTTCGACTGCCAGCTCGGTACGCTCTATGCGTTCCGCCCCATCGTCCTGTGCCCGCTCGTGGGCCTGGTGCTGGGGGACCTGC
>NZ_JADNDZ010000030.1 GCF_015552075.1 Collinsella aerofaciens | reverse complement strand
CCGTACATGTACGGATGAATGTGGGAGGTGTTCGGATGAAGTCGATAATCAAGGACCCGAGGTAAACCTTTACCGCCCGCCTATATTTGTCGAAATTACACTTAACGGCGGGGTACAATAAACCCGCATGCGGATTTCCGTTGCGGGCGCTTCCCATCGCCGGGGCGTGCCCGGGAGCATCCGGCATGCGGCCTTTGCGGCGCTCGGTCATGTGCAAGACGGGCGGTCGGGCCTGTAGGGCGCATCAGGTGCCCCTTGCCTCGGCATGCCTTCTCTCCACGCCATGTGCCTGTCGCTGAGTCTGCCTGCCAGATGATTGGAAGCAACAACGAAAATCCCATCACGCCAACATCCCGGCGATCGCCGGGGCCTGTATACCTATATGAGAGGAGAGGGGTATATGGCGCGTAAGTTTAAGTCTATGGATGGCAACGAGGCGGCCGCATATGTTTCGTATGCGTACACCGAGGTAGCGGGAATCTATCCCATTACGCCGTCCAGCCCGATGGCCGACCATGTCGACCAGTGGGCGGCCCAGGGTCGCAAGAACATCTTCGGCACCCCGGTCAAGGTCGTCGAGATGGAGTCCGAGGCAGGTGCAGCCGGTACCGTTCACGGTTCGCTGGGCGCCGGTGCTCTGACCACCACCTACACGGCTTCTCAGGGTCTGCTCCTGATGATCCCGAACATGTACAAGATCGCGGGCGAGCAGCTCCCGGGCGTCTTCCACGTCTCCGCGCGTTGTGTCGCTTCCCACGCCCTGAACATTTTTGGCGATCACTCCGACGTCATGGCCTGTCGTCAGACCGGCTTCGCCATGCTCGCCGAGGGCAACGTCCAGGAGGTCATGGACCTCTCGCCGGTGGCTCACCTCGCCGCCATCGAGGGAAAGACCCCGTTCCTTAACTTCTTCGACGGCTTCCGCACCAGCCACGAGATCCAGAAGGTCGCCATGTGGGACTACAAGGATCTGGCCGAGATGTGCGACATGGACGCCGTCCAGGCTTTCCGCGACCACGCGCTCAACCCTGAGCACCCGCACACCCGCGGTAGCCACGAGAACGGCGATATCTTCTTCCAGAACCGTGAGGCCTGCAACAAGGTCTACGACGAGCTTCCCGCCGTCGTCGAGGGCTACATGAAGAAGATCAACGAGAAGCTCGGCACCGATTACGGCCTGTTCAACTACTACGGCGCTCCCGATGCCGATCGCGTCGTCGTGTGCATGGGCTCCTTCTGCGACGTGCTCGAGGAAGTCATCGACTACCTCAACGCTCACGGCGAGAAGGTCGGCCTGGTCAAGGTTCGTCTGTTCCGTCCGTTCTCCATCAAGCACTTCGTCGACGTTCTCCCCGAGACCGTCCAGAAGATCGCCGTCATGGACCGTACCAAGGAGCCGGGTTCCATCGGCGAGCCGCTCTACCAGGACGTCGTCTCCGCTCTCTACGAGGCCGGCAAGACGGGCATCAAGGTCGTCGGCGGCCGTTATGGCCTGGGCAGCAAGGACACGCCTCCCGCGTCCGCGTTCGCTGTCTTCGAGGAGCTCAAGAAGGACGAGCCCAAGCGCGAGTTCACCATCGGCATTGTCGATGACGTGACCAACCTGAGCCTGCCCGAGGCCGAGGATGCGCCCAACACCGCAGCCCCCGGCACCATCGAGTGCAAGTTCTGGGGTCTGGGTGGCGACGGTACCGTCGGCGCCAACAAGAACTCGATCAAGATCATCGGCGACCACACCGACAAGTACGTCCAGGCCTACTTCCAGTACGACTCCAAGAAGACCGGCGGCGTCACCGTCTCGCACCTGCGCTTTGGCGATTCCCCGATCCGCTCGCCGTACTACGTGACCAAGGCCGACTTCGTCGCTTGCCATAACCCTAGCTACATCGTTAAGGGCTTCAAGATGGTCCGCGACGTCAAGCCGGGCGGCACCTTCCTGGTCAACTGCCAGTGGAGCGACGAGGAGTTCGCCGAGCACATGCCCGCCGTGGCCAAGCGCTACATCGCGAACAACAACGTCAACGTCTACCTGATCGACGCTATCGACCTGGCGGCCAAGGTCGGCATGGGCAAGCGCACCAACACGGTGCTCCAGTCCGCCTTCTTCGCGCTGGCCAAGGTCCTGCCCTCCGAGGACGCCCTGCAGTACATGAAGGACGCGGCTACCAAGTCCTATATGAAGAAGGGCCAGGCTATCGTCGACGCCAACCACAAGGCCATCGATGCCGGCGCTACCGCTTTCCGTAAGTTCGAGGTTCCGGCCGACTGGGCTACCGCCGAGGACGCCGCTCCCGTCGAGCTCTCCGAGGAGACCAAGTCCGCCATCGCCCAGCAGGTCAAGAACCTGCTCGAGCCCATCGATCGCATGGATGGCGACAGCCTGCCCGTTTCCGCCTTCGTCGGTTGCGCCGACGGCCAGTTTGAGCTGGGCGCCTCCGCATACGAGAAGCGCGGCGTCGCCGTGGTCGTTCCCCACTGGGACGAGACCAAGTGCATCCAGTGCAACCAGTGCGCCTACGTGTGCCCGCATGCCACCATCCGTCCGTTCGCGATGACCGAGGACGAGGCTGCCGCCGCGCCCGAGGCTACCCGCACGCTCGACGCCATGGGCCCCAAGGCCAAGGGCATGAAGTTCACCATGGCTGTGTCCCCGCTCGACTGCATGGGCTGCACCAACTGCGTCAAGGTCTGCCCCAAGGGCGCCCTCGAGATGGTTCCCACCGAGCAGGAGATGGACCAGCAGCCCGTTTGGGACTACATGGTCGAGAACGTCTCCGAGAAGAAGGAGCTCATCGCGGCCAACGTCAAGGGCAGCCAGTTTAAGCAGCCCTACCTGGAGTTCTCGGGTTCCTGCGCCGGCTGTGCCGAGACCGCCTATGCACGTCTGGTGACCCAGGTCGCCGGCGACCGCATGTTCATCTCCAACGCCACCGGCTGCTCCTCCATTTGGGGTAACCCCGCTGCCACCGCTCCTTACTGCAAGGACAAGGACGGTCACGGCCCGGCGTGGAACAACTCCCTGTTCGAGGACAATGCCGAGCACGGTCTGGGCATGGCCGTTGGCTATGAGGCCGTTCAGCACAAGCTGATCGCCGCTACCCAGGACATCATCGCTGCCGATGGTCCGTCCGATGAGCTCAAGGCCGCCGGTCAGGCTTGGATCGACTCCGTCAACGACGCCGAGGCCTCCAAGACCGCTGCCGCTGCCTACGTTGCCGAGCTCGAGAAGTGCGGCTGCGACGCTTCCAAGGCAATCCTCGCCGACAAGGCTTACCTCACCAAGAAGTCCTTCTGGATCTTCGGCGGCGACGGCTGGGCCTACGACATCGGCTTCGGTGGCCTGGACCACGTCCTGGCTTCCGGCCACAACGTCAACGTCTTCGTCTTCGACACCGAGGTCTACTCCAACACCGGCGGTCAGGCCTCCAAGGCCTCGAACCTGGGCCAGGTCGCTCAGTTCGCCGCTGCCGGTAAGGTGACCAAGAAGAAGTCTCTGGCCGAGATCGCCATGAGCTACGGCTACGTCTACGTGGCACAGGTTGCCATGGGCGCCAACCCGGCTCAGACCCTCAAGGCCATTCACGAGGCCGAGGCCTACGACGGCCCGTCCCTCATCATCGGCTACAGCCCCTGCGAGATGCACTCCATCAAGAAGGGCGGCATGCAGAACTGCCAAGCCGAGATGAAGAAGGCTGTCGAGTGCGGTTACTGGAACCTCTTCCGCTTCAACCCCGAGGCTGCTGCCGGCAAGAAGTTCTCGCTCGATTCCAAGGAGCCCGCGGGCGGTTATCAGGAGTTCCTGATGAACGAGGCCCGTTACGCTTCGCTGACGCGTTCCTTCCCCGAGCGCGCCGAGGAGCTCTTCAAGGAGAATGAGCAGGCCGCTATGGACCGCTATCAGCACCTGCTGAAGCTCAAGACGGTGTACAACGAGGCCTAGGTCTCCCACCGCAGGATCTGAGGGCTAACCTTCGCGGACGTCCTCGGACATGAAAGAACCCCCGCTGCGCACTACGTGCGGCGGGGGTTCTTTCGTCCTGCGGAGTGTCCGCGAAGGTTAGCCCTCAGATCCTGCTACGACTACGTCCTCGGATTGTGTGGGCGGATGAAGGACGTGGTTGGTCGGGTATTCCGTCCCCTTCGCTGTTTCGCGGCTTTGCCGCGAAACCTCGCGCCACTTTGGGGATGGATGGGGGACTTGGCCGTTGCCGCTTTTTCGGAGCTCTTCTTTATTCCTTTTGTTGGATGAAAAGCCCCTTGTTTTTGCAGGGGTGCATACTCGACTTATATGTGCATAGAATCTCGTATAGTGCGAGTAAGATATTGCGCTGTCTGTTTTGTGTTTAGCATAGATATAGTTTGCATAATCTGGTCTAATCCCTGCTCTATTAAAATAAAGTTGCACGTAAATGGCGTAGATATGCTTGAGCTGGGGTTCTGTACGCTGAGCGGATAAAAACGACCGTTCACCGTTCCGCTATTTTCAAAATGAATAAAATGAGCGATAAAGAGAATATAAACCTTAATAAACTCGCGTATCGCACGGACGCGGGTTATTAATGGGTTGTAGGCCTTTTACAGAAAGGATTCCAGCAATGTCTAAGCCTCTTGGCAAGCCCGATCGTATTGTCGTCGCCCTTGGCGGCAACGCCCTCGGCAACAACCCCGTCGAGCAGATCGAGGCCGTGAGCAACACCGCCCATGCCCTCCTCGGCCTCATCGAGCAGGGCAACGAGATCATCATCACCCACGGCAACGGCCCGCAGGTCGGCATGATCCAGAACGCCTTCGCCGCTGCCCACGATGCCATCGGTACCCCCGAGATGCCGCTGCCCGAGTGCGGCGCCATGTCCCAGGGCTACATTGGTTATCACCTGCAGCAGGGCATCGGCCGCGAGATGCACAAGCGCTATAAGCGTTGGCACGCCGCCACCGTCGTCACCCAGATCGAGTGCGACCCGGATGATCCCGCGTTCAAGAACCCGACCAAGCCGATCGGCCCCTTCTACACCGAGGAGCAGGCCAAGGAGTTCATGGCCGAGGATCCCTCCAAGGTCTTCGTCGAGGATTCCGGCCGCGGCTGGCGTCGCGTCGTCGCTTCCCCCGATCCCAAGAAGATCGTCGAGGCTGACTCCATCCTCAACCTGCTCGACAACGAGTTCATCGTCATCGCCTGCGGTGGCGGCGGCATTCCCGTCGTCCGCGACTACGAGAACAAGGGCTGCTACAAGGGCGTTCCCGCCGTCATCGACAAGGACCTGGGCGGCGAGCTGCTGGCCGAGGACTGCGATGCTGACGTTCTGTTCCTGCTGACCGCCGTTGAGCATGTTGCCATCAACTTTGGCAAGCCCAACCAGGAGGAGCTCGAGGACCTCACCGCCGACGAGGCCGAGCGCCTGGCAGACGAGGGTCAGTTCGGCAAGGGTTCCATGGAGCCCAAGGTTCGCGCTGCCATCAAGTTCGCCCGTTCCCGCAAGGGCCGCACCTGCATCATCGGCGCTCTGGACAAGGCCGCCGAGACCATGGCTGGCCTCTCCGGTACCCGCATCCACGAGTAGTCTCTACTCTGTTGCCTCTCTCGTGGGCGCCAGGCAAAGCGCCCACAAACTAGCCTCTCTTCATGAGCCCCGCAGTCCGCTCCGACTGCGGGGCTTTTGTTTCAACCCGGCACTTAGGGACGTTCCTTTCCTGCCGGCAGCCTAGGGCTGGTCATTGGGGACAGACTTAAATGCGTGGCACCGATCAACTGCGGAAAGCGCATCCCACAATGAGTGTCCAAAGCGGGGCACAGTTTCCCAGGTACTCATTTAAGTCTGTCCCCAATGAGTGCCCAATGACTAGTAGTAGGCCCACATGGCTTCGACTTCGTTGAGGACCTCTACGACGCCCCAGCGGCGGGCGCTGCGGCTGGCCGAGTTGGGGTCGTAGACGCCAATCTGGTTGGCGTCGTCGATGCCGTAGAGCACGATGTAGTGGCCTACGTTGGTAAACGTACCGGGGCGCACTGCGGCGATGACGGGCGCACCCGAGCGAAGTGCTTGGGTAATCGATTCGCGATCGTTATAGAGCTGTGTTCCGTTGAGCCCCAGCTGCCACGCACCGCCTGTCATAAACGACCACTCGGTGGCACCGGTGGGGGCGTAGTTGCCGGCTTCGGCCAGTGCGCATATATCGACCGGCGTCTTATCGGTGTGGCCGGTCTTAAAGATATAGACCATGGTGAGGCAGGTAGGACCGCAAGCGTTTTCGCGAATAGTGCCGCCGGCATAGGGCAGCTCCGACCATGCGGGGTCAATTTGGTAGATGTGGGGCATGGCGCCGGCCTGCCATTGCGAGCGTGGGGTCGAGAACGCAAAGGAGTAACCGGGCGCGACGGGAGCTTTAAGCAGCTTGTCTTCGGCAGTGGGCTCAAGACCGGCTGATCCGTGGGAGATACAGGATCCCAAAAACACAAAGACGAGGCAGGCGGCGATGGAGCAAAGCGTAAGGCGTAGGCGGCGGGCCGGAAGCGCGTGACTTGTGGCGTGCGACGCAGGGTGAGGGGCGGAATTGCCGCGATCGCGTTGAGGTCGCGAAAAGGAGCGCTTGACGTAGTAGTCGGTCTTACGGCGATCGTAGCGGCGTGGCTGCGATGTGTCGGTCTGGCGTTGGCGTGTGCTCGTACTCACGCGGTCTGACTGCTGCACGGTACGGCTTTGTTGCCGCGAAGAAGCCCCGGGCTGCTCTTGGGGGCGCTGCGGGCTGCCGTTGTCGGAGGTGCTTCTGGGCGTTGGCGTGGTACGGCCGGCAAGGCGCACACTTTGTGGCCGCCGATCGTCGTCGCTGTATCCGTATGCCATTCGAACCACCTTGCCTCGTGTGTAACTTGTCTATCCTACATAAAAAGATGTACGACGCATGGGTATGTGCGCCAAAAGCCTGACAAATGGTATGAACGTTGCCGCGCCGCGCGCCAAGCGTCACGGCAACAGGTATTCAAAAGCAGACAAGATGAAAGCGTCCAAGACGAATGACGTCTCCCGCCGTTCGTCCCAAAAACGGTGCCGCTCGTTTTGCAATTCTGCCTTCGGTCGAGCTGCGAGCGGCGCTGCTGCGCCAAGGCCGTATCTTAAAGCCACGAAATAAAAGAGCGCGGCAAAACAGACCGCGCAAGGGGTGACGTCAAGGGGCGTCAAAAAGGAAAGGAGGGGAACAATGGCGGACAAGAACGCAGAAGTTGCAGTCGAGGATAACGGCGGCATGAAGAAAACGCTTTCGCTCTGGAACTTCTTCACCATCGGTTTCGGTGCCATCATCGGTACCGGTTGGGTTCTGCAGGTCGGCGACTGGATGGTCGTGGGCGGCGGTCCCGTTCCCGCTATGATCGCATTCCTCTTGGGTGCAATCTTCCTCGTGCCCGTCGGAGCTGTTTTCGGTGAGCTCACGGCTGCTATCCCCATCTCGGGCGGCATCGTCGAGTATGTCGATCGTAGCTTTGGCCGTACGCTGAGCTACATCACCGGTTGGCTTTTGGCCCTGGGCAACGGCATCCTGTGCCCGTGGGAGGCCATCGCCATTTCGACCCTCGTGTCCGAGATGTTCGGCAGCCTGCCCGGTCTTGAGTGGCTGCGCGCCGTTAAGCTCTACACCATCCTGGGCGCCGACGTTTACCTGTTCCCGACGCTGATCGCGCTCGGCTTTGCAGTCTACGTCATCTTCCTCAACTTCCGCGGTGCCAGCTCGGCCGCCAAGCTCCAGGCCTTCCTGACCAAGGCTCTGCTCTGCGGCATGCTGCTCGCCATGGGCGTCTCGCTGTTCACCGGCTCGCCGGACAACGCCATGCCCGTGTTCTCCCAGGTCACCGGCGCTGGCGGCGGTAAGGCCGCTACCGAGGGCACCAGCCTGTTCGCCGGCATCGTGTCGGTCCTGGTTCTGACCCCGTTCTTCTACGCCGGTTTCGACACCATTCCTCAGCAGGCTGAGGAAGCAGCCGAGGGCCTCAACTGGAACAAGTTCGGCAAGATCATCTCCCAGGCTCTGCTGGCCGCCGGCGGCTTCTACATGGTCTGCATCTACTCGTTCGGCACCATTCTCGACTGGCATGAGTTTGTTAAGAGCCCGGTTCCCGCGCTTGCCTGCCTCAAGGGCATCAACATGCTTCTGTACCTGGCCATGCTCGTCATCGCCACGCTTGGACCCATGGGCCCGATGAACTCCTTCTACGGCGCCACGAGCCGCATCATGCTTGCCATGGGCCGCAAGGGCCAGCTGCCCGAGAAGTTCGCCGAGGTCGACCCCAAGTCCGGCGCTCCCAAGCTCGCCTGCGTCGTTCTGGGCGTCATCACCGTCATCGGTCCGTTCCTGGGCAAGAACATGCTCATCCCTCTGACCAACGTGTCGGCTCTCGCCTTCATCTTCTCCTGCGGTATGGTCGCCCTCGCCTGCCTGCGCATGCGCTTCACCGAGCCCGACCTGCCTCGTCCCTACGAGGTGCCCGGCGGCAAGTTTGGCATCGGCCTCGCTATCGCTGCCTGCGCCATCATCATCGGCCTGCTCGTGATTCCGTTCTCTCCCGCCTCCCTCAACATGGTGGAGTGGAGCATCGTGATCGGTTGGTTGGCTATTGGCCTGGCCCTCATGGCTTTCACCAATTCCCGCAAAAAGTAACGCCTAGCCGGGGCGGATCGGGTGCGCGGAATCCTCTCTCCCGTGCACCGAACCCGGCACCACTTGGGTAGCTTTGTGAGGCCTTAACCCAACACGGCCTCGCCCACTATATGGATCCATAAGGAGGAACCATGTCCACTAAGTATGCAATCGTTGGCGGCAAGCTCATCGACGGTACCGGTGCCGAGCCGGTCGAGAACTCCCTCGTTCTCGTCGACGACAACGGCAAGATCGAGTACGCCGGCGCTATGCAGGACCTTCCCGAGGGCGTTGAGGTCATCGACGCCGCCGGCAAGACCGTCCTTCCCGGCCTGATCGACACTCACCTGCACTTCTCGGGCAACCTGACCGACGATGACACCGATTGGGTCATGCAGCCGCTCCTCGAGAAGCAGGCCGTCGCCGTCAAGCAGGCCTACGACTGCCTCACCCATGGCCTCACCACCGTCTGCGAGATCGGCCGCTTTGGTATCCAGATCCGTGACTGCATCGACAAGGGCGTCTTTAAGGGCCCGCGCGTTCTGGCCACCGGCCTCGGCTTCTGCCGCGTTGCCGGCCACGGCGACTCCCACCACTGCACCCAGGAGCTCAATAAGGAATCCCATCCCTGGGGCGACCAGGTCGATGGTCCTTGGGATCTGCGCAAGGCCGTCCGTCGTCGCCTGCGCGAGAACCCCGATGCCATCAAGATCTGGGCTACCGGTGGCGGCATCTGGCGTTGGGACTCAGGTCGCGACCAGCACTATTGCTCCGAGGAGATCCAGGCCGTGGTCGAAGAGGCAAAGATGGTCGGCATCCCCGTGTGGAGCCACTGCTACAACAACCATGCCGCTGCCTACGATTCCGTCCGCTTTGGCTGCGAGCAGCTGATTCACGGCTTCGATATCGATGAGCGCACCATGGACCTCATGGCCGAGCAGGGCACCTTCTTCACCCCGACGATCGCCTTCCTGCCCACCTGGTACGCCACTTATCCGCCCGTCTACGTCCCCGAGCTGCACGACAAGTACGAGGGCACCCTGGTCGAGAAGGAGCTGCAGCGCAACTACGACTGCCTGCGCGAGGCCAAGAAGCGTGGCGTCGTCATGACGATCGGCTCCGACTCCTTCTCCTTCGTCACCCCGTACGGCACCTGCTCCATCGAGGAGATGTACGAGTTCGTCGACAAGATCGGTTTCACCCCGGTCGAGACCATCACCTGCGCCACCCTCAACGGTGCCAAGATGTGCCACATCGAGGACGAGACCGGTTCTATCGAGGCCGGAAAGTGCGCCGACCTGCTGGTCGTCAACGGTGACGTCGCCGCCGACATCCACGTGCTCAACACCGACAACATGGACGTCATCATGAAGGACGGCTGGATCGTCGAGGCTGGCACCTTTGGCGAGGCCAACAAATACAGCGCCTAAACTACCGTTCATCGACGACTGGATGTAAAACACAGTATTTGATTGCATAATGCAATGGAGAGGGTCGCTTGCGGCCCTCTTTATTGCTATGGGGTGCGTCGGTAAGAAGGAGATGACGGTGGATCTCAATAGGCTGATTCTGGGCAAGAGCTACAACTCTACCAAGGTCTTTCGTACCGCTCAGCATGTGGTTCAAGCCATCTTGCTCGGTATTGTCGTTCCGCTGCTTATCCTGCTGCTCATCTGGGATCTAACCGATAATCCCAATCCCGTTCCGGCCGTTGTCGTCATTGCCGGCTTGGTCATGCTGTGCTTCTTCTTCTCGTACGTCTTTGTCGTTCCCGACGACCTCACATCGAGCGCAACCGACCGCACGCTCGCCATCGCTTCAAAAATATTCGCCTACACGTCGCGCGGCCTTACGCCCGAAGCTGCCCTGGGCGCCTCTAAGATCATCCTGTCCGAAACTATCGCCTCTGCCATCTGCTTTACCGACGGCAAGCAGGTGTTGGCAAGCTGGGGCGAGGACTCGGCAAAATGCCCCGCGGGCACCCCGGTGGTGCTGCGGACTACGCTCAACGTGATCAACAGCGGTGAGCAAAGCGTGTTCTCGCGCGATGCCTCGACCGAGACAGGTGGCTACTTTCCGCGCCTGCGCGCCGGTATTGTCGCACCGCTTACCGTGCGCGGGCATTGCGTGGGCACGCTCGAGCTGTATTATCCCCGTCCGAGCAGCATCGATATGCGCCAGACGGCGCTTGCCTCGGGCTTTGCCGACCTCATTTCCACGCAGCTTGCGAGCTTTGAGCTCGAGCGCCAGGACGAGCTTACGGCCCGCGTGGAGCTGCGCGCCTTGCAATCGCAGGTCGATCCTCATTTTCTGTTTAACACCATCAGCACCATCGTGTCGCTCGTTCGAACCGAGCCCGACAAGGCGCGATCGCTGCTGATCGACTTCTCCAACTACTACCGTCAGACGCTTTCTGATTCCGATACCCTCACAACGCTCGAGCACGAGGTGGAACAGGGCACTCGCTATATCAATCTTATGCAGGCTCGTTATGGCGACGGCCGTCTGCGCGTCTCGGTCGATATCGACTTTGAGGTGCGCGATTGCATGGTGCCGCCGTTTATCTTGCAGCCGTTGCTCGAAAACTGCATCAAGCACGCGCAGCGCGAGACCGAGCCGCTTTCTATTCATGTTAGGGCTTTCGAGACCGATGACGGTTTGGAGATCATCGTCGAGGACGACGGCATCGGTATGAGCGAAGAAGTCTGCACGCATCTGTTTGAGCAACATCGCCTGGAGGAGCCCGAGAGCATTACCGCCGACGGCTCCGTCAAGCGAGGTTGCGGCCTGGCGCTCTTCAACGTGCTTCAGCGCATCCATTTCTTTTACGGAGAAGATTCCGGCATGCGCGTGAAGTCCCAGGAGGGCGTGGGAACGCAGGCCATCGTCGAGCTGAACGGCGAGCCGCATGGGCCGGCGCCGTTGACGGCGTAGCACGCGGTTGGATTGAGAGAAAAAGAGGGGAAGCACATATGTCCGAAGGCTGGAACATCTTGGTGGTTGATGACGAACCTCCCATTAGGGCTGAGCTACGCTATCTGTTGGAAAAGGATACGCGTGTGGGCCAGATTGCCGAGGCGGGCAATGTCACCGAGGCCGTGGAGTCGATTCTCTCGAACAAGCCCAACGTGTTGTTTTTGGACATCACGATGCCCGGCCGCTCGGGAATTGAGCTTGCCGAGACGCTGCAGAACCTAAAGACGCCGCCGGTGGTTGTGTTTGTGACGGCGTTTGCCGAGTTTGCCGCCGATGCGTATAACCTCGATGCGGTCGACTATGTCGTCAAGCCGGTCGAGGACGCACGCCTGTCAAAGGCACTCGACAAGATCGAGGCAGCCTTGGGTGCCCGTCGTGTTATCCACGCTCCGCGCCAGCCTTTGCGTCTGACGGTGGACCGCGGGGGCAAAAAGGTGTTCATTCCCGCCGCAGACGTCTGCTACTTTGAGGCGCGCGCCGATTTTTGCAACGCCATCTGCGCCGAGGGAACGTACCTGATCAATGAGTCGATCTCTTCGCTCGAGCGTCGCTTGGTCTCCGAGGGCTTTATTCGCGTTCATCGCAGCTATCTGGTCAATTTGGAAGACGTGCACAATGTCGAGATCGGTTCCACGGGTCTTATGGAGCTCAGACTCGATCGCGTAACCTCGACGGTGCCCGTGTCCCGCCGTCGCGCTGCCGAGGTTAAAGCACACTTGGGGCTTGCGTAGACGGTCTGCGTGCCGTCGTTTACCATCGCAGGTTTGGCATGGGCGCGCGGTGGGCATAATGGGTGGCATCGAATGAAATCGAAAGGATCATTATGCCCGCGCTTATCACCCATCATCTGTTTGGCGAGGAAAGCATCGACCGTCTTCCACAGGGCGTCATCACGTCCGATGAAGAGCGCATTGCCTTTATCTTGGGCAACCAAGGCCCCGACCCGTTTTTCTTTCACATTCTGACACCGCGTGTTTCCGACTGCACGCTGCTGGCGCAGGTCATGCATCGGTCGCGCATGTCTCGTCAGTTTGCGTGCCTGCGCGACGGCGTGTCGCATCTGCTGCCGCGCGACGCCAGCTTGGGTCGTGCCTTTGCGCTGGGCCTGCTGTCTCATTACGTGCTCGACCGCAACGCTCATCCCTTTGTCTATGAGCAGCAGTTTGGCATTGTCGAGTCCGATTCAGAGCTTGAGGATTCGAGCAGTCAGGTCCATGCCGTGATCGAGAGCGACCTGGATGTGCTGATGCTGCAGCTTAAACGCGATGGCGCTACGGTTGACGATTACCCGCCGGCGGGCGAGATCGTCACCACTGATCGCATCAATCGCGTGGCCGGCGTGCTGATGAGCTATGTTGCCGGACGCGTGTACGGCATTGACATTCCGGCGGGGGAGTACGGTGCTGCCGTTGCCAATATGCAGCGACTTTACCGCGCGATTGAGCCGGCCGGCTCCGCAAAGACGCGCGCGATCTCGCTGGTTGAGGGCTTGGTGCACGATTACTCGCTGCTCGACGGCCTTGCTCATCGCGTGACGACGGAGTTGCCCGAGCGCACCGGTAACCTGGGCCATCTGACATGGAAGAATCCCTTTACCGACGAGGTCTCGAACGAGAGTTTCCCCGAGGTCTTTGATCGCGCGCTGGGCGATTACGAGTGCACGGTCGCACGTTTTATCGAGACCGGTGACATGGATGCCGTGACCAGTCACGTCAACTACAGCGGTCGCGTGCTCAATGCCGATGAGGAGTTCGACCGCGAGGAATAGGGCCCGTGCGTGCCCCTTTGCCGAATCCTTACCGGCGGTTCTGGACAATTGGGGTACGATGAACTAACTGCATATCGGGCGAATACGAAGGGTCCCTGTCCATGAAATACACCAAGCTCGAGCGTAACTGGGTTATGTATGATGTGGGCAATTCGGCCCTCGTGCTGCTCAATACCTCGGTGGTGCCCATTTACTTTAACGCCATCAATACCGGCGCTTCCTCGGCCGACCTGGTGGTCGCCTGGGGCAATGCACAGACGATCGCCTCGCTGGTCATCGCCATGCTCATGCCCATTCTGGGCGCACTTGCCGACTACGCTGGCAACAAAATCAAGTTCTTCTTGGGCTTTTTCCTCACGGGCCTGGTTCTTTGCCTGGCGCAGGCTATCCCAATGTCCGCCATGGCATTTTTGACCGTGTACGTGCTGTGCACCATCGGCCTTAACTCTTCTATGACGTTCTACGACGCCATGCTGCCCGACGTTACCACCGACGAGCGCATGGACGCCGTGTCCAGCTCGGGTTATGCCTGGGGCTACATCGGTTCCACCGTGCCGTTCGTCATCTGCCTGGCGCTCATCATGGGTGGCCCCGCTCTTGGCGTCCCCACCATGCTGGCAACGCGTCTGTCTTTTATCATCACTGGTGCCTGGTGGCTCATCTTTACCCTGCCGCTCATTCACACCTATAAGCAAAAGTATGGTCGCGAGCGCGGTCCCGAGGACACCATCGGCCACATCGTTGGCGGTGTGTTCTCCGAGGTCGGACACACCATGCGCGAGATCGCCCACAACAAGACCGTGCTGGTCTACATGATTGCGTTCTTCTTCTATATCGATGGCGTCCACACGGTCATTTCCATGGCTACCAGCTACGGCTCGGCTTTGGGCATCGATTCGACCCAGCTGGTCCTGGCGCTGCTCGTTACGCAGTTCGTGGCCTTTCCGTCCGCCATCATCTACGGCAAGCTCGCCGGACGCGTGGGCACGCTCAACATGATCCTGGTGGCGGTCGCCGCCTACATGGGCATTGTGCTGTTCGCCGCGTTCTTCCTAAAGACCGCCTTTGAGTTCTGGGTGCTTGCCATTATGGTCGGCCTGTTCCAGGGCGGCGTGCAGGCGCTCAGCCGTAGCTACTTTGGTCGCATTATCCCCAAGGAAAAGTCCAACGAGTACTACGGCTTCTTTGACATCTTTGGTCGTTATGCAAGCGTCATGGGCACCTTCCTGGTGTCGGTCGTCACCTCGTTGACCGGCAACCCGTCACTGGGCGTCCTTTCCATTGGCGTGTTGCTGATCGTTGGCTTTATGCTGCTGGTCCGCCTGTCCCGCATGACTCGGGCGGCAGAGCATGCCGCATAGGAGCGAGCAGCTATTGTGCCTGTCCACGGTACTCTTTTGGGGTTATCCGCAATAAACATTGCGACTTGCGAGCAATGATTTGCCCAAGTGGGTATGATGGAATCAGCTAGGTCGCGGGGCGTCGCCTGTGTTTGGCGGCGTCCCGTTTTTGTGTTGCAGGGAGGGTAAGGCATGAACGCCACAGTCGTGATTCCAACGTATTGGGCGGGCGATGACGCTTGCGCAAACGCCCCTGGCACCTATGACCATTCGACACGACTCAACGCCGACAATCCCGAACTCGACCGCTGCCTGGCCTCGCTTGAGCAGGTACGTGACATCCCGCGCATCATCCTTTTGGTGGTCTGTCCCGTTTCTGCCACAGCCGATGTGTCGCTGCGCGTGCACGAGATTGTCGACGCGCATCCCACGCTCAAGGTCACCGTTGTCACCAACACCCAGGCCTCGCGCATTGCAGACCGGGTTGCTCAGATCGCGCCCAAGGGTTCGGGCGAGTGCGTGAGCCTGCGAGGCTACGGTGCCATCCGCAACATGGGGCTAGCCTGTGCCGCTGTGCTGGGGCATGACGCGGTTATCTTTTTGGATGACGATGAGACTGTCATCGACGCCGACTTTATGAAGCGCGCGACCTATGCGTTGGGGCAGCAGACGCGTCAGGGCTTGCCGATCTTGGTCAAGAGCGGTTATTTCTACGATCGCGACGGCTCGCCGCTGGCTCCCACGGACAAGGCGGGCATCTGCCATCGTTGGTGGACCAAGCGCATCGAGTTCAACCGTTGGATGAAAAAGGCGCTCTCGGGCACCCGCATCTCGCGTTCCAACTACGTGTGCGGCGGCCTGATGGCCCTGCACGCCCGCGCCTTTACGCGTGTGGCCTTTGACCCGTTTATCACCCGCGGCGAGGACCTGGATTACCTCTTTAACATGCGCATGTTTGGCTACGACGTGTGGTTCGATAACGAGTGGACCGTGCGCCATCTGCCTCCGGAGTCCGAAAAGCGCTCACCGCGCTTTATGCAGGATGTATACCGTTGGTACTACGAACGGGCCAAGTTGACATTCGCCGCGCATCAAAAGGAGCTCATTCCCGTTACGGCGGCATCGCTCATGCCCTACCCGGGCCCTTGGATTTCGCGCGAGCTCGACGACCGCGTGCGCAAGACCGCTATGGTCCGCAGCGTGTTTACCCGCGAGCATGAGGGCTACCTGCGCATCTGGCGCCATGGTATCGACGAGGCAAAGGCCTATGCGCGCCAAAACGCTGCAAGCTACCTGCGTTTCCAGAGCTTTTGGCCCAAGATCATGGACGGGCTTTGGCGTGACGCACAACTGATCAGTATCCTGGAGGGGGCCGAATGATCGACCGCCGCGCCCAGCGCGATAGTTCAATATCAATCTTTCGCATCATTGCCGTTGCCTGCGCCATTTGCGTGCTGGTGTACTTTATTTTTGCCTTGGTGACCGGTATCGAGCCGATCGCCACGGTGATTGCCTGCGCGCTGCTGTGCATCTTTCTGTGCATCTTTATCTTTTTGACGCTCAATCCCGATACGGTGCGCTCCCAGTACACCGAGGAGACGCTCTCGGTGGCCTCGGCCATGCTCGAGGACATTAAGGGCGGTCTGACGCAGGAGTCGGCGCGTTTGGTGTGCCGGCGCATTTTGCCCGAGACGCGCGCCATGACGGTGGCCATCACCGACGAGGACAACGTGCTTGCCTGCGCGGGCGAGTTTGAGGAAAAACTGCTGCCCGATACTCCCATCCACACGCTTGCCACACGCTACGTTATCGAACATGGCATCGTGCAGTCGTTCAACCGTATGGTGGATGTCGTGGGCTCGGACGGCTCGCACAACCAAGTCCCCGCCGGCATTATCGCCCCCATCAAGGTGGGCGATCGTACCGTCGGCACGCTCAAGTTCTACTACAAGACCCCGCGCGCCGTCGACCGTACCCAGTATGCGCTTGCCTCGGGCTTTGCCGAGATCTTGTCCACGCAGCTCGCCATCCACGAGCTCGAGGTGCAAAAGGAACTCACGGCGCGCGCCGAGGTGCGTGCGCTGCAGGCGCAGATTAACCCGCACTTCCTGTTCAACACGCTGAACACCATTGCATCGTTTACGCGCACCGACCCGCTGCGGGCCCGCGAACTGCTTCGTGAGTTCTCATCGTTCTATCGTGCCACGCTCGACAACTCGGGATCGCTTATTCCGGTCTCGTGCGAGGTCGCACAGACCAAGCGCTACCTTACCTTTGAGAAGGCCCGCTTTGGCGAGGACCGCGTGCTTGCGACGTTCGATGTGTCCGAGGACGTGGAAGATACGCTGGTGCCGGCGTTCGTGATCCAGCCGATTGTCGAGAACGCCGTACGTCATGGTATGGGCGATGACGACGCCCTGAGGATCGACGTGACCGTTCACCAAGACGGCGAGGATGCAATCTTGATTGCCGTGGCCGATAATGGCGTGGGCATGGATGAGGGTACCGCCGCCAGACTGTTTGACGAGCGTTCTGCCCGTCCCGACGCCAGCTCTCCCCAGGGTGGCGGCGCCGGTGTGGCCATGCACAATATTTCGGAGCGCATCCATCGCTTTTATGGGCCGCACTCCTATACGCGTGTCGAATCGGCGCCGGGCAAGGGCACCAAAGTGCTCCTTCATCTTGATTTGTCAGAGAGCATCTTCGACATTCAAGAGTAAAATAAAAGGCTACGGGCTCAACGTCATGCGACGGATGCCCGGCGTAGTTAGTTGACGAAAGGTTTTATCCCTATGCTGCGTGCGATGATTGTGGATGATGAGGCGCCGGCTCGCTCGGAGCTTCGCTTCCTGCTCGAGCAAACGGG
Organism: Collinsella aerofaciens; assembly: GCF_015552075.1. Classification (GTDB taxonomy): domain Bacteria; phylum Actinomycetota; class Coriobacteriia; order Coriobacteriales; family Coriobacteriaceae; genus Collinsella; species Collinsella aerofaciens_Y. Next base: position 1,444 of record NZ_JADNDZ010000030.1, on the reverse strand, counting down.
CAAGATCGGCACGATCACGGAGGCGTCGAGCGTCCGCTCCGCCATCGAGATGCTTATGGAAAGTCGCGTGGATGTCGTGTTTCTCGATATCTCGATGCCCGGTGCCTCGGGCCTGCAACTTGCCGAGGCGCTGCATAAGCTCAAAAATCCGCCGGCGATCGTGTTTGTGACTGCGTATAGTGACCATGCGGTCGAGGCATTCGACGTGGATGCCGTCGATTATCTGATGAAGCCGGTCGAGGAAGCTCGCTTGGATCGCGCGATCGAGAAGGTCATGCAACGCACCAAGCCGGTTACGGACAGCAAGGTGACCATCGAGCGTATCCCGGTGGAAAAGGGCGGCCGCAAGGTGCTCATTCCCGTGGACGACATTCGCTTTATCATGGCCAAGGACGATTACTCCTGCATCTATACCGTCGATGATCGCTTTTTGTCGACGACCTCGCTGGCGCAGTTTGAGGCCAAGCTCTGCGACTTTGGCTTCTTCCGTGTTCACCGCCGCTATATCGTCAACTTGGCGTGCGTCACGGATGTGGAGACGGTGCCCTCGGGCGCCATCCAGCTGGGCATTACGGGCGTCGACGAACGCGTGCCGGTTTCGCGCCGCCGCGTCGTGCCGCTCAAGAAGGCTCTGAGTCTCTAGCACACTGGCCCCGCAGCCCTGTAGACCCATCGTCTGCGGAGCCGTGGGGCCTTTTTGTATGTATCTGCCGAATCGTTTTTTGCGGAAGGGATCCCATGAACAGTGCAAGCGCCAAGCGTATCGACATCATCTCGGACACCCACGGCTATTTATCGCCTGCGCTCTTGGATGAGCTTGAGGGCGCAGACCTGATCATCCACGCCGGCGACCTCACGTCAGAGATGGACTACGAGCACCTATGCACCATCGCCCCCGTTCGGGCCGTACTGGGCAACAACGATTACTACCGCGACTACGGCCCCGATGTAGACCGTCTTGCGCTCTTTACCTACGAAGGCCTCAAATTCGCCGTAGCCCACTACCGCGAAGACCTTCCGGTGGGATCCGTAGACGTAGCCATCAACGGCCATACCCACGTAACCAAAGAAGCCCAAGTGGGCCGTTGCTTAGTCCTCAACCCGGGCAGCGCCAGCTACCCCAGAGGCACCCGAGGCCCCACCATGGCCAGAATGCTAGTAAAAGACGGCAAGATCCTAAGCACTAAATTTATTGACCTAGAGTAACCACAACAAAAGCGGGGGATGCAGATGCGTCTCCCGTTTCCATTTGAGCCAAAGGCAGAGCTTCAACAAAAACAATCAGACCAACCCCGCCGAGGAGCACGCGGGCTAGCCGCGCAGCGGCGCACGCCCGCAAAACTGGTTGAATAATGTGACGGCAGGGAGGGCTTCCGGGGCCGAGGGCGGGGGTTAAGTTTGTCGCGAGTTCCGCACGCAAAGGAAAGCACTTAATGTGCTTTCC
>NZ_JADNDZ010000029.1 GCF_015552075.1 Collinsella aerofaciens | reverse complement strand
CCCGCGACCCCAACCTTGGCAAGGTTGTGCTCTACCAACTGAGCCATGTCCGCTTACGAGGATTAATCTTACGTGATGCCCGCATCCTATGCAAGAACTTTTTTTGAAAAGTTTTGCGACGCCCTCGCGAACCTCGCGAAGACATCAGCCACCACGGAAGGCGCAGGCAAACGCAAACTCGCCGCAAGAGGCCCTTACATCTCACCGAGCATGATCCAGGCAGAGCTGTCCTGCGCGAGTCTGCCGTCTGCAAGCGCTGATGAGGTGAGCAGGACCCTGCCCGCCGGCAGCTCCACGGGTGCTGCACCGAAGTTCGTCACGCACGCCCAGCCGTTATCGCGGCGATAGGCGATGACGCCGCCCTCAGCGCCCTCGGCACCATCCGCAAGACCGGTGCGCCCGTCAAGATCGAGCCACGCAAGATCGTTGGCGCACCCGCGCAGCTTGCGCCGCAGCCAGAGGGCGTCACGATAGAGCGCAAGCATCGATGTCGGGTCCGTTTCTTCCCTATCGGCAGCATAATCGGAAAACCATGCAGGCTGCGGCAGATGGGGCGCCGCATCAGCGTCCGCCGGCGAAAACCCAAACGATCCGCCCTGCGCGGGATCGTCCGCCGCTACCCACGGCAGGGGCACACGACAGCCGTCGCGCCCCTTCTCGCGCTTCGGTCCGCGCGTATTGGTTGCACTGGGATCTTCGAGTGCAGTCCACGGGATATCAGCCACCTCAAAAAGACCGAGCTCCTCACCCTGATACACGTATGCCGAGCCCGGAAGCGCCAGTTCAAGCAAAAGGGCCGCCCGCGCGCGGCGCTCGCCGAGTTCACGGTCCTCGTCATAAGACGACCCGTCGCGTAAGAGCCAGTCGAGCGCAATCTGGTGGTAGCGCGTCGCCTTGATTTGCGGCAGGGCATAGCGCGTCGCCACGCGCGGCACGTCGTGGTTGGAGAGTACCCAGGTCGAGGCGGAATCGGATTCGATAGCTGCCTTCAAGCCCTCCTCGATTGCAGCGTGCATGTCATCATAGGTCCAAGTGGCCTTGGCAAACTCAAAGTTGAATGTCTGGCCAAGCTCGCTGGGACGCGCATAGAGATACTGGCGCTCAGGCAGCACCCACGCCTCGGCAACGGCGCTGCGCGGCGGATTATAGCGGTCGAACACGCGGCGCCACTCGCGATAGATCTCGTGGACCTCGTTGCGGTCCCACAGCGGATGGGTGCCGTCGTCAACCATGTCATCGCCCTCGGCGAGATGCCACCGGTCGAGGTCATCGCGGTCGAGATCCTTGGCGAGACCGTGCGCCACATCGATGCGAAAGCCATCGACGCCTCGATCGCTCCAAAACGCCAGGACGTCGCAAAAGAACGCGTGAACCTCGGGGCATGACCAGTCAAAGTCCGGCTGCTCGGGCGTAAACATGTGCAGATACCATTGACCGTCCGCAACACGCGTCCAGGCGGGGCCGCCAAAGTTGGCATTCCAATTGGTGGGAGGCAGCTCGCCATGCTCGCCGCGACCATCGCGGAAGATATAACGGGCGCGCTCGGGCGATCCGGGGCCGGCGGCAAGAGCGGCTTTGAACCAGGGGTGCTGGTTGGATGAATGGTTGGGTACGATATCGACGATGACCTTGATGCCGCGCGCGTGAGCCGCAGCGATCATGTCATCGAAGTCGTCAAGCGAGCCGAGACGTGGGTCGACATCGCAGTAGTCCGCCACATCATAGCCGCCATCGACAAGAGGCGAAGGGTAAAACGGGCTCAGCCAGATGGCCTCGATGCCCAGCCGCTCAAGATAGTCCATCTGCTGGGCAATGCCCGCGATATCGCCCAGACCCGAACCGGTCGAATCCTTAAACGAGCGCGGGTAGATCTGATAGATCGCGGCATCGGACATCCATGAGCGCGACGAGGACTTTTCTGTAGCCATGGGATGAGTCTCCCTTGCAACGAGGTTTTGCGAGATGCCCACGATGATACGCCCAAAGCGAACATTCGCGACAAACAACGCCGCAGCCACGCCCCAAAAACCCTCGCCCCCTCTCGGGTTCGAGCCCATGCGATGGGTACGAAAAAGCCCGGCTACCGTAGTAGTCGGGCTGCTGCGTTTGGAGCGGACAACGGGGCTCGAACCCGCGACCCCAACCTTGGCAAGGTTGTACTCTACCAACTGAGCCATGTCCGCAAATGTAAAACAAAACGGGCGCCGGAGCGCCCGGATGTTGCCTGGAGGCGAAGCCCGGATTCGAACCGGGGGTAAAGGCTTTGCAGGCCTCTGCCTTACCACTTGGCCACTTCGCCGAAAAAGGACCGCCTAAACGGTCCGGAAATGCAATGGAGCGGACAACGGGGCTCGAACCCGCGACCCCAACCTTGGCAAGGTTGTGC
>NZ_JADNDZ010000028.1 GCF_015552075.1 Collinsella aerofaciens | reverse complement strand
CAAACGCCCCTAAGCGGCAATCTGACGTTCAATCGTCGGGCATGACCAGAAGGTCAATGCCCTCCTCTTTCACGTCACCTTGCTCGCTTAGGGGCGTTTTCGCTGTCCGCGCCAAAACATCGGCGTTGCCGTGGTTCACTCGGCACCTGGGGACGTTCCTTTTGTGCCGGCACTTGGGGACAGTCCTTGCGCCGATCTAAATAAGTTGCGGTGAGATAGTTCTTGAATTGGCTTTTTGAGGGCTAAACAGGAACTATCTCACCGCAACTGCGTTGAGCGTTTTTTGGCAGCTGGTTTACTTGCTTGCGAACAGCCAGACTAGGATGATCACGAGGACTACGGCGATAATGCAGACGATGGCGCCGGTGAATTTGATGCGTGAGTCGCGGGTACGCTCGCGCACCGCGTCCTCGGTGGCCTCGAGCTGGGCGACTTCTCGCTCGGTCTCGGCGCGTTCGGCTTTGTCTCGGGCCAAGGATCCTGCAAGCGACTCAGTGATCTCTGGGTGGTCGTGCACCTCGGTCGCCTGTTCGATAATCGACTGCGCATGCGCGGCATCTGCTTGGGTGTTGGCTATGCTCTGCTCTTGGTCGCGGCGTGCCTTGTCCTCGGCAGCGATCTTCTCGCGCAGTTCGCGCTGGCGCGTTGCAGCGGTGGTTTTTGCGGTCTGCAGCTCGTCGCGCGCGGCATCGGCCTCTGCCGTCACGGCTTGGTGCGCGCGTTTGGCTTCGGCAATGGGGGCCTGCGCCTGTTCGACGGCCTGCTCGGCTGCGGCAAGCGAGTGCTCAAGGTCGGCGGTGATGCGCGGGACATCTTCTTCGGCTTTTCGCAGGGCATCTGCCGTGTCGGAGATCTGCATCGAGAGCTCGCTAGTGCGCACCGTATAGTTGGCGGGATTTGCCGATGGATTGCGTTGCAGCTCGGCATACTCATGACGCAGCGTCTCGAGCTGGGCGCGCGTGGCGTCGACGGTTTGTTGTGCGGCCGCAATGCCGGCGTCTCGCTCGGCCTTCACCTTGTCGCGGATGCGCTTGGAATCCTCAAGACGTCGCATGAGGCGGTTGCCGGTCTCGCGAGAGCTCGCCTCGCGGGCCTCCACGGCGTCGAGCGCGGCCTTCAGGCGGAGCTCAGTCGCGTCATCCTCTGTCTTCATTTGTTCGAACTGACCCTTGAGCTCTGTCGCTTTGGCGGCGTGGGCATCACGGTCAATCTCGGCTGCCGCAGCGGTCTTTTGCGCTGTGGCGATCGCCTGACGCTGGTCGGCGACGATCTGGTCGTAGCGGCCTGCGATATCCTGGCGCGTCTCGAGTTCCTCGGCCTGATCGGCAATGCGCTGCTCAAGTTCGGCCAGGTGGGCGCGGGCATCGGCAAGTGCCTTTTTCGCGGCGTTCATCTCGCGCATGGCCGAGGCGCCCTGGGCGATAAAGGTGCCCACGGCGTTCGCAGTGTTCGAGACAGCGGTCCCCAGATCGCGGCTCGCGGCGGGGGAGTGCGGGGCGGTTGGGCGAGCGGTGTCGGCAGCGTCCGCATCGGCAGCCTGCGGCGCGGCGATATTGCCGGTACCGCCCTCGACCACAGAAAAGCCTGCTGCGTGCGGATCGACCGCATCGGCGCCAATCGTGGGGTGCTCGAGCTGCAGAAACGAGGGCATGGTGCTGCCCTGGTCGGCAACCGGAGTCTCGCCGGGCACAAAGGTCGAGGCCGCCTCGGCGGCCTCCTCTTCCTCGGCATCGATATCGGCATCGGCGACGGCGTCTTTCATCGCTTTGACAGCATCCATCATGGAGTCCATGACGGCATCGAGCTCTTCTTCCGAAGACACCTCGATGGGGCCCGCTGCTTGCGGGGCGTCGTCCTGTACAGGGGCGTCGTCCTGAGCGGGCGCATCGTCGTTTTGCTCATCGGCGTTTTCTATTTCGGGGGTTTCCGCCGTAGCGCTTTCGTCCAAGATGGGGTCGTCGATGTCGATACCATCGCAGGTCACAGCGTCAGTATCTGCGGTGACGTCTGCGGGATCATCAATATGCTGTTGAGTCTGGGGGTCCAGCTCGTCTGTCATAGGCATGTGCTCCTCATCGTTGTTTGTCACCCTATGATAAAGTCTCGCGCCGACATCCCGCGCGCCGCAGCAAAGTTTCAAAACGTGTTCGATGGCTTGATCTGATAACGATAACTCGGCCGCTTTATCCGGTTTGTACTTGACAATCCCTTCGCCGAACGACGTGGTGCCGTTCGCCTGCTGCGGTCTTTATTTTTCACTTGAACCCGCTAAAGTTGAATTTCAGCTTTTGGCGCGTGAAGTTGGATACGCGCAGTCGGCGGGCGTGCCCGTCGCGATTTGAAAGGACTTTGTATGGGACTTTTCACTGGTAAGACCGTGATCGTCACCGGCGGCGGCAAGGCCACGCTCAAGGACGGTTCCGCTGGCTCCATCGGCTACGGCATCGATATCGCATTTGCCAAGGAGGGCGCGAACCTCGTCATCACCGGCCGCAACGTTGCCAAGCTCGAGGCCGCCAAGGAGTCTCTCGAGGCCGAGTACGGCGTCAAGGTTCTGCCTGTTCAGGCCGATGTCTCGGCTGGTCAGGACAACGAGGCCGTCGTCCAGAACGTCATCGACAAGGCCATTGAGGAGTTCGGCCGCATCGACGCCGTCGTCAACAATGCTCAGGCCAGCGCCTCGGGCGTGACCATCGTCGATCACACCATGGACCAGTTTAACCTGGCCATTTACTCCGGTCTGTATGCTACCTATCTGTACATGCAGAAGGCCTATCCGCACCTGAAGGAGACTAAGGGCTCCGTGGTCAACTTTGCCTCGGGCGCCGGCCTGTTTGGCAACTATGGCCAGTGCAGCTATGCTGCCGCCAAGGAGGGCATCCGCGGCCTGACCCGCGTTGCCGCCAACGAGTGGGGCAAGGACGGCATCAACGTCAATATCGTTTGCCCGCTTGCTTGGACCGCTGCGCTCGAGAACTTCCAAGATGCCTATCCCGAGGCGTTCAAGGCCAACGTCCACATGCCGCCGGCGGGTCACTACGGCGACGTCGAGAAGGAAATCGGCCGCGTTGTCGTTCAGCTCTGCGGTCCCGACTTTAAGTACATGAACGGCGAGACCGTCACCCTCGAGGGTGGTATGGGCCAGCGGCCTTAGGGGTTACGCGGTTTTACCAAACCGCGTAACGGCTCGACGCTGCGCGGTCACCAGGGCGACAACTTGTCATTCAAAGAGGGCGGCATGACCAGAAGGTCTATGCCACCCTCTTTTCATGCCAATTTGTTCGCCCTGGCGACCGCTCGCTGACGTCGCCAGAGCATCGGCGTTGCCTTGGCTGTTGGAGATGATCTCGTAGTCGTAATGGACGTTCTTAAATGACTAGTCATAAGGGACACTCTTGCCGGCACTTGGGGACAGTCCCTAAGTGCCGGCAGATTGGGACACTCCTTTGCAAGATGGCGCTGAAGATTGTCCTCGACGACTAGTCGTTTAATGCATCAGTTTCTGTCGAGTCGGTGCGGTTTGCTGGTTGCCCGTATAATGGTTTGCGTATGAACCGCAACCAAGGAGTTCCAGTTTATGGACCAGAGCCTTTTTAAATTCGATCTGATCGCCGAGGACCCGACGACGCATGCGCGTGCCGGCGTGCTGCACACCCCGCACGGCGACATCGAGACGCCGATCTTTATGCCCGTGGGCACCAAGGCAAACGTCAAGGGCATTCCTACCGAGACCGTCAAACAGCTCGGCGCCCAGATCGTGCTTGCCAATACCTATCACCTGTCCATGCGTCCCGGCGAGGACACTATCGCCGAGCTGGGCGGCCTGCACAAGTTTATGAACTGGCACGGTCCTATCCTCACCGACTCGGGCGGTTTCCAGGTGTTCAGCCACAACGACGCGGTCAAGCTCACCGATGAGGGCGTGCGCTTTATCGTCAACGATTACGACGGTCGCCACGTGTTCTGGACGCCCGAGGATAACATGGAAATCGCCATGAAGCTCGGCTCCGACATCTGCATGCAGCTCGACCAATGCCCCGGCTATCCCGCCACGCGCGCCTACGTCGAGCGCGCCGTGGAGCTGTCGAGCATGTGGGCCGAGCGCTGCTATAAGGCCCACACCCGCGACGACCAGGCGCTCTTTGGCATCGTTCAGGGCGGCATGCATCTGGACCTGCGCCTGCGATCGCTGCGCCACCTGGAGGAGTGCGGCGACTTCCCCGGCTACGGCATCGGCGGCTACTCGGTGGGCGAGGACCACGAGACCATGTTCGAGACGCTGGCGCCGCTGGCTTCCGAGTACATGCCTAAGCACAAGCCACGCTACCTGATGGGCGTCGGCAACCCTACCACGCTCGTGCGCGGCGTTGGCGTGGGCATCGACATGTTCGACTGCGTGCTGCCGACGCGCACCGGCCGCATGGGCACGGCGTTCTCCAGTGAAGGCCGCCTCAACTTCCGCAACGCCCGCTTTGCGCACGACGACGGCCCCATCGACCCCACCTGCACCTGCCCGGTGTGCACGGGCGGCTACAGCCGCGCGCTCATCCGTCACATGGTCACGCAGAAGGAGATACTCGGCGGTATTCTGCTGTCGATGCACAACATCTACTACCTGCTCAACCTTATGCAGCGTGCCCGCCAGGCCATTATCGAGGGCCGCTACGGCGCGTTTGTGAGCGACTGGATGAACAGTCCTGCGGCGGTGGACTACTAAGAGTGGCGCGGGCGCTTGCAGAGCGCGGGCAACGGCAAGGGGCGAGCGCCGGCCGGTCATCACGTTCGCTAACACCGTCTGCGCGACCGCTGACCGATAGCTTGCAAGCACTTGATGCATCGTGGGTACCATACCGAATAGTTGATGTTCGGGCGGGTGTTTGGCGCATGGCGTCGACCCCGCCCGTTTTTCTTTTTCTCGATAGGAGTACCCATGATTAAGAACGAGAATGTCGAGGGCGAGCCTGCCTACGACGAGACGTACCGCCGCGGCCCCGTGGTTATGCGCGGCCCCATGATTCCTAAGGACAACACCTACGCCAACCTGCTGGCGCCCGAGGAGTCGACCGACTGGCTGCATGCTGATCCGTGGCGCGTGCTGCGCATCCAGGCCGAGTTTGTCGATGGCTTTGGCGCACTTGCCGAGCTCGGGCCCGCTGTGACCATCTTCGGTAGCGCTCGCACGCCCAAGACCGATCCGCTCTACAAGGCGGCGCGTACCGTCGGGCGCAAGATCGCACAACGTGGCGTGGCGGTCATCACCGGTGGCGGCCCCGGCATCATGGAAGCGGCCAACAGGGGAGCGGCAAGTGTCAACGGCAAGTCAGTTGGCCTGGGCATTGAATTGCCGCACGAGCATGGGCTCAATAAATACGTGAACCTCGGCATGGACTTCCGTTACTTCTTTGTGCGCAAGACCATGTTCGTCAAATACAGCTCGGGTGCCATCGTGTTTCCCGGTGGTTTTGGCACGCTCGACGAGATGTTCGAGGTACTCACGCTGGTGCAAACGCACAAGGTCAAGCGCATGCCGCTTGTGCTGGTAGGCAGCGAGTACTGGCAGGGCCTATTCGACTGGCTCAACGGCCCGGTGATGAACGCCGGTATGATCAGCCCGCTCGATCCCGAGCTGGTGCACATTACCGACGACCTCAACGAAGCCGTCGACATTGCCCTGAGTGGGCTGATGTAGGGCAATCGTGCCCACCGCGATATGAATATGTATGGCACTCTGATGCTTTCTAACGTCAGTTTGCCATTTATATTGGGTATACTGATGCAAAAGACGAGGGCGAGGAGGTCGCGTATGTCTACTGCAACGGTTAAGCCTACGACGGTTCGCATCGAAGAGGGGCTCAAGGAGCAGGCGACTGAGTTCTTGGATTCGGTCGGCCTCAGCCTCAATTCCTATCTCAATCTTGCCGTTCGGCAGCTTGTAAATCAGCGAAAGATTCCTTTTGAGATTGTAGGAAGGGCGGAAGTGCCCAACGAAGCGACGAGGCGTGCCATGGTAATCGCCGACGCTCATGAGTTGGGGATTTTGCCGGACGATAGCCCGTCATTCAACGACGCTGATGAGCTTATGTCGTTCCTCGATGAGGACTAGCGATGTTCGAGATCAAAGTCGAGGCTCAATTTAAGGCGGACTACAAACGAACGATGCGCATGCATCCGCAGCTAAAGAGTGAGTTTAAAGCGGCGGTTGCAGAGCTTGTGGCTCATGGGTCGCTTCCGGCGGAGTACGGCGCCCACGAGCTCTCAAACCCGGGCGGCAATTACAACGGCCACATCGATTTCCAGCTATCCGATGGCTTGGTCGATGTGGTCGTTCTATATCTGCCCCATAAGACTAACCCAGTGATCAGGCTGGTGCGAATGGGCACTCATCAGGAGCTTTTTCAGGGTCCGCTGGGCTGATCGCCGATTTCCAAGTTGTGGTGGAATAGGGATTGATTGACGGCTAATAAGTCAAAAACAGTCCCTATTTCACCGCAACTGCTGGGGGTACCCCGTTCGTCGCCGCGGCCTCCGGTTCCACTTTTCGCTGAATTTCGCTCAAAAGCTCGGCTGCGACTTCGCTGCTTTTGAAACGAATGCTGCAGTCTTCTTTCTTTGGGAAAGCCAGCAACGGAATAGCTCCGTACCAGACAGTTTCCTCGTCAATCACTGATGCGCACAGGCGTCCTTCGGCTTTGATGAGATAGTTGACGTTCATCTCGGCAAAAATCGCTTTCACGTCATCGCGTGGAGTTGAAGCAATAGAAATCTCAAGGGCAATTCCACGGGTAGCGGCATCCGCGAGTGCAGCGGCGAGCTTTTCAAGGCATGCGGCGGACGCGTAGGGTGCGGCAATAAAAATGCTTTTCGATGCGTTCTCGATGTCATTCACTAAAGCCTCCACGGCTCTTGCCGACCTAACGAGGATGTTTCGATCGTCCTGTCTGTTGTCGTTTGCCGCAAAGACTTCATACCCCAGCTTGGCGTAGGTCTTGAGCCTCTTTTGGTACATGCGCGCGAACATGGGTATCGACAGGTCAACATAGTCGAATATCTCAACCCGCTGTTTGCCCTCGTGGCTTCTGTGTAGCCTACCTGCCTGCTGCGTTATGCTGCCGTCCCAAGATATTGGAGTGGCAATGAGCAAAGTGTCAAGGTAAGACAGGTCGAAGCCCTCGCCCAGAAGACTTTCAGTTGCGACGATGATTCGATGATCATGCTCAAAGCTGGGAAGACTCTTCAGTATTGCTTTTCTTTCTTTGGCGTCGATTTCTCCGGTTAAGAGTATGGGTTCGTGTCCACGGCTTTGAAGTAGCCTGCATAGCTCTTCGGCATGCTTTTTTCTTTTAGATAGCACAAGCGGATGCCGGCCGTTTGATGCGGCCTCGAGGGCGTCCTCGATAATTGCTTCGTTTCTCGCGGCGTATACACACAGGAGATCGAGAATTTGGTTAAAGGATGCTCCTGGTCCGTAGGTGGGTAATCGAATTCCGGTGAAACGCGGTCTAACAATGCGCTGAATCCCCTGTTGGATTGCTTGCGTTTTTGGATCGACGACATAGCGAACCGGGCCGCAGAGCATCGAGAGTGCCCGCGTGAGTCCGTCCGAACGCTCGGGCGTTGCGGAAAGGCCATATACATATTTGGCAGGAGCGGACTTGAGGACAAGCTCAAGCTGTGGCGCGGCCGCATGGTGGCATTCGTCACAGATGATGAGACTGTAATCGCGAACGAACTCCTTGGCTAATGACTCGCCGGTTTGGGGATCCTTGCCGGATAGCGACTGGAATGAAGCAATGTCGTTGAGACGGCTTATGGCGGTCTTGCCTCCTCCGATTTGCCCAATGAGCGGAGGCTGTCTTTTGCTGATTCGTCCCTTTGGGGTTCGGACGGGCTCTCTGTTGTCCGTGATGTCGAGAAATCGTTCGAGTTGGGATTTCCATTGGGCAATGAGCGCAGTTTTAGGAACGATGACGAGCGTTGGAAGACCAATGGCAGCAATAAGATAAGCTCCGATGACGGTTTTGCCGAACCCCGTCGGTGCGGACATGATCCCGTCTTCATAGCTGAGCATCTGTTCAGCGACAATTTGCTGTTCAGGGCGAAGAGTCCCTTTAAATGCCATCGCAATTGGATGGCTCGACTTGCGTTTGTCTGAATAGTGGGCAGAAACGCCGGCTTCTTGAAGCAGCCGCTCAAGTTGAACCTTGCAGTCTCTGGGAATCGCGACGTAGCCATCTCTAAGTTCGCTGAGGTCTATGAACCGCGGTTTGCCGAATACCGATTGATGCATAGATTGTGCGCGGAAGAATTCTGGGTTGGCAAATGTTGCAAGCCTGCGGACTTCCATTTGAGCTGCGGGACTCAGAGATTTTTCGGGGATATAGAGCATATCGGTCTGCGTGACGGACAGCGATGACGGGAAGTCCCGCGGTGTGAGCGGAAGCCGCTTTCGCAGTCTCTGGGAATGTGGCACACCGGTGTTTGCCGCCGCAACAGCTGCTATTCCATGTGACCTATTTTCGATGCTCTCGATCAGATTTTGCACCGTCACGCGCGGGATTAACTGGATTTGCGAAAGGTAAAGCCATTGATCGGGAAAGGGCTCAAATTGCTCGTCAACAAATACGCTGTTCCCTTTTCGCTGCGCTTTTCCTTGAAAAGGCAGCGCTATGAGATTTCCAAAGCCGCCCTCAGGAATGGTGGACTGCGCGGGCAGCATTCGGTCAAATGCTTTGAAGGTGATTGTCTTGTTCAGTATCGCCGCTTCGGTGATAAGGCTGCTTCCAAAATCTCGTGCGGTCTTTGCGCTGACGAGCTCTAGGAAGAAAAACCAGACATGTGCGCCGTCGCCCGATCTCGATCGCTCAACTGCGACATCGATTCCGTGGCTTTTTGCGACATGTCGAATGGCTTTCGTCGCTTCTTTCCAATCGGCTCCGTCAAAATCGATGACCAGGACTTTCGTGTTACTGTCTTTATCGAGCACATATTGGCCTATAACGTCTCGAAGCCTATCGTCATTGCCTCTGAAATGGGCGATGATCGCGGCATCGCTCAACTCGGGGAAGACGCGGCTGCTGCATTCCGTGCATTTGACTCTCTGGTGGCTTGCTTTGGGGCAAATGCCTGACTTCCACTCATTTGCGCAGGCGGGCGTATAGCCAATTCCTCCGTCTTTTCTGCGGTACCCATGAGCGTAGACATCTTTGCGACCAGTAAAGAGATTGCGGAAGAGCTCGAGTTTGTCGCGCGCTGGGCTTGCGCTGGTGACGATATCTTCGATCTGCGCCCGTCTATCGAAAGAATCGCCAGCTTTCTCCCATTCTTCCAGCGTTGTATAACGGATGTCTGGACCGCTGCTGCAGATAACGATTTGCTTGCGCGGATCCGAAGCGTGGACGACCGTTTTATTGAATTTGAATAGGGCGCTCCCGAAAAGGGCGTATTGATGCGTGCCGTTGCTCATTTGAAAGCCATTCTTATCAGCGTTCATTGGGATAAGGGTACGTCATTTCAGCTTTATGAGATACGCGACTTCGATTTTGGTTCGGTAATAGTGGGGTACCGATCCGTGAGTGGCAATCAGCCGGTGCCAAAACGTGCGGCGGCTGTTGTTAAAGGTTTTTGACGGCTATGGGGCGGGTTGGCGGCGTGGGGAGGGGTTTTCGAATGACCCCGTGGTCAAATAACGTCAAATGTGAGTACTGCTGTTAATGTAGTCTCATAATATTTGGCAAGAATAGAATACCAATTCGACATTATTCTATATATCTAACCCACCAAACACGGCATTTTGAGCCTTGGCAAGGCGTGAAATTAATCGAAACGATCGATTCCGGCGAGATTTTGCTGCTACTAATTTGGTGGCAGTACTCATATTTGCCATTTTTGTCCAGTGGGTACCGCGAGGGGGTCTGTTCGACTGGCCCAACGGCCCGGTGATGAGCGCCGGTATGATCAGCCCGCTCGATCCGGATCTGGTACACATTACTGACGACCTCAACGAGGCCGTCGACATCGCCCTGAGCGGGCTGATGTAGAGTAGCTAAAATGGGACGTGTCTCTATAGTTTTGTCAACCGTGTGCTTCGCGCCATTTCGGCATGGCGCATCCTGGCGCCAGGCGCCCCCGCTTGGTTTCCTCTTCGGTTGATCCCGCCGCCCGCTAGGCCGCGTACGGGACGGCGTCGCGCATGATCGCGTAGATGACCTTGAGCCTCTTCCTCGCGACCGCCTTCAGCGCCTTGCTGTGCCTCATCCCCCTCGCCCTGCACTCCCCGTAGTACCTCCCGAACCTGTTGTCCGTGCCGATGAGGGAGTTGCAGCTGAATATGAGCAGGTTCTTGAGCTGCCTGTTCCCGCCGTGCTGAGGCGACGTCGACCTGATGCTGCTCCCGGAGCGCCTGTCTGACGGCGCCACGCCGCAATAGCTCGCGAGCTCGTCGTGCCCCCTGAACGCGGATATGTCGATCGACGTCACCAGCGCCGCGGCGGTCTTGGGGCCGATCCCGGGCACCGTGAGGAGGCACTCGTAGACCTCGTCGCCCGCCAGCGAGTCGGCCACGAGCGAGTCGAGCTCCTCGATGTCGGCGTCGAGGGAGGCTATCTCCCGGGCGAGCATCCGGACCGCGACGTCCTCGCCGGCCGGGAGCCGCCTTCCCGAGCGCGACGAGGCCAGCAGCGCCTCCCAGAGCCTCCTGGCTCCCGCCGCGGGGGCGCCCGCGCGCCTGGCGGCGCTCGAGAACCTGCGCCAGCCGGCGGCCGAGCACCCGGCGGCCCCGCCGAACTCGGCCAGCATCGACACCTGCCAGCGGCTCGACGGGTCGACCGCGCCCTCGAGCGCGGGGTCGGCCTCGAGCAGGGTCGCGCGCAGCCTGTTCTTCGCGCGGGTCCTGGCGGACGACGCGAACTCGCGCTGCGACGACAGGATCCGCAGCGAGGCGGTCCCCTCGGGCTCCTCGGGCGCCGGCCTGAGGGCGCGGGGCACGCCGAGCGCGGTGCGCGCGATCACCTCGGCGTCGATGGCGTCGGTCTTCGCGATGCCGGGGAACATCCCGCGGGCCTGCTTCTCGGCATATCCGGGCAGGTAGGCGCAGGGGTTCCCGTGCGCATGGGCGCGCGCGAGGACCAGCGCGCCGATGTTCCGCTTCTGGTCGACGACGACCAGCGCGCCGGAGCCGGCCCGCTCGAGCAGCCGGTCGATGTCGTCGGGCCTGTTTGCCAGCTCGGCCCTGAAGGCGACGCCCCCTCCCGCATCGAGCGCGCACGCGCTGTGCGAGCTCTTCCCGACGTCGATCCCCAGGTAGGCCACGGGCGTCTCTGCTGCAGGCATGGTGTATCCTCTCCCTTGAGCCGGCCGTTAGCCGCGGAAGCGACACCCACATTACCCGGCCGTGGCCCGGTCCGGGCCCGGCACATCTCTATCAGTCGTTCCCCGCGGCCCCTCCCGCCCCGGCGGCAACACGTCCCGGGCCCTCTACGGGGCAGGGGCTGACGGCCGTCCGGGGCGGTCGGCCAGCGACCACCGGTACGGCTCAATCGTATAACCGTGCAACGGAAAAGAGCCGCCCTTTCGGACGGCTCAAACTGTAATGGGGCTAAAAAGACTGGTCTGAAACGTTTGATACCAGTCTTTTTAGCCCCGTCCCAAACGAACTGCTTCTAAGTTGCGGTGGAATAGGGATTGATTGACGGCTAATAAGTCAAAAACAGTCCCTATTTCAGGTCGCGCGCGCAGACGTGGTGTAAGAGTGTCCTGAGGTCCGTCGCTGCAAGTC
>NZ_JADNDZ010000027.1 GCF_015552075.1 Collinsella aerofaciens | reverse complement strand
ATATGGCACCGTGGGGACACATGTATGTCAATCCTGGTCTAACAGAGCCTTTTTTTATCCATTCCATTAGGAGTCCCCATTAGCCTAGGAGCTCAGCATCTTCGTCGACGAGAGCGGCGACCGCGGCGGCAAAGCGCGCTACTACTTGCTCACACTCGTCTTTCACGACCAGGCAGACAGCATCGCCGAGGCGGTCACGAGCTATGAGGCCAAGCTTGCCAGGGCCGATCTCACCAACATTCCGTTTCACTCCGAGCCTCTCATGAACGGGCACAAGGATTATGAGTTTCTTAACATCGAGCAGCGCAAGGTGATGCTCGTCTACTTCTCCTCGTTCGTCCGCAAACTTCCCATTTCCTATATCACGTTCGTCTACCACCGCAGCCAGTTCGAAGACCCGGCAAGGCTAATGGAACGTATGGGGCGCGATATCTCCTCTGCCATGATTGAACACCTGGGCTTCTTTCAATCCTTCGACGATGTGAAGGTTTACTACGACAACGGTCAGGACATTGTCATACAGGCGCTTGACCGCTCGGTGGGCAAGGTCCTCTCAAAAGGGGTCGTCCGACGCCGCAAGACCTCGATGACCGATTACCGCCTCGAGCAAGTGGCGGATTACCTCTGCACCATCGAACTTGCCTTGGTCAAGTACGAGGCCAAGGAGAACGGTGAGACGTACAACAAGTTCTTCGGAGGTATAGGTTCTTTCAAGAGGAACTGGTTCAAGCAAGCCCGCAGCAAGCGGATATAGGTGGTTCCGCAGTCTCGCAGGGAGCGGTCGTCTCTCCTCCGGCCAGGGCCCCAAGCGACACGCTTCGAGCAGCGATAGCGAAACGCAAGCAACGGCGTCGCGGGCGCCTCGTGCGCCATAGTGTCCATGTGGTCATCTCCTATCGTCTCAGCGTGGTAGCTGAAGATTCTAGGCGCTGGCCACACCCCTTTTCCGGGGCGCCAACACCAACGTTTAGCACACAAGGAGTTTGACGAGATGGCTCAGCAAGTATTGAATCTATCCGCCCATGCAGCCACGTCGAATAACTCCAGATTGGGGTAACTGACCGTTTCGCCCGTTTCTTTAAGACAGGCCTCCGCGGCGTTGCACAGCGAGCTCGCGAGCGACGCCGCATCAACGCGGAACGTCACGCTCTTAGTCGCACGCATCCCGCTCTTGGGCGACGGCCAGGAAGAGCAGAGGGCGTTGCACCCGTGGAGGACAAGCTCGAACTTGTAGTCGTAGTCGAAGCTCTCGTCTTTCTCGGGAGCATCGACCGACACATCGTAGTCGCCTGAATGCAACAGGGAGCACCGGAGCTTCCAGCACATCTTCCCATTAAAGATTTGACCTGGAATCGTTTCACCTTCGTTCGAGGGGTCTCCCGAAAACAGGAAGTCGTTTGCCGCCCAGTCATCAAACCACTTCACATACTGCCGCCCCGCCGCTCTCTTCCCGTTATGAAGGACGAGATTGGGATAAAGAAGCTGCCCCATGGCGTCGGGAATGGTAAGGGAAGACATAAGGGCTGGGATAAGGCAGTCTTTCTCAACCGCATTTCTAATCGATTCGACGAGTAGCTTCATTTTGATGCCTCAAAAAGTCTATGCGGTCTTATGCGAAGAAACGGCCGATCGGCCATGAGCCGAGCGTCGTTCGTGCCTCTTCGTCAAGTGACGCTCTGAGCGCAGAGGCCATGTCCGAGTCTCCGCGCAAGGCTGCTGCGCATGCTTTCGACAGCGCACTATCTGAATTCAGCTGGATTGCCATTAACTCAGATTTCTCCTCGCTAGTAAGATCTCGCTTTCGAGCGGCAATTTGATATCGATTTATCAGGGTTGCCTCTCGATCCGCAAAAGCTTCCAGGGCGTCTACGGTCATCTCGCAGCATTTCAGCAACTCTTCCTTACAGCACGCATCTTAATCGTAGGCTGATAGCATTTCAAGCATCTTGTCGTTGACGTAGGCAGAGCTAACTTCGGTGACTGGATACTGCTTCAACGTAGCGGCAAATACCTCGGCATCGATATTGGCAAGCCTCATATAGTCCTGCATCGTTTGGACGAACAGAGGCGCGACGACTACGGGGGCATCCCCCTCGCCCCGGAAGAACACCGAGACCGTCAGGTCATCCAGTCGAAGCCCATCGACCATTCGGTACATATCTTCAGATACTTGGTAAAACACGAGCTTAATCGGATGGTTCCCCAGATTGATATATCCGAATCCGTTTTGCCGATCCTTGTAGTGGAGGGGTGCGTTCTCAACCAATCCCTTGTAAATTGTCTCGATGTTTCTTAAATCCTGAGTGGTCAACGCACTGATGTCGAGCTCTGGCTTGTAATGAAGAGCGTCGACAACCCGCTTGATAATCTCCAGCGACTGCAATCGACTCTCAAGGGCGTCGAGGTCGCCTCCGCTCAACTTGCACCCGCGAGCAAAGCCGCTTCCGTCTATGGAAAGCGTACCGGTTTGCATCAATGCGCGCATGAGGGCCAACTCTTCCATGCGCTCGACAAGAGTTCCGGTCTCGCTGAGGGTGATTGTGTTGGTGGAGAGGCATATATCGAAACCCCTGAAGAAAACGTGCTCGCCATTCTCATTTTCTCCGGCCATGACCACCGCATTTAGGGAAACATCACCAGAGCTGACGTCATGCCGAGACCCAATCGCGACGCCAACTATGTTTTCAAGCTTATTCAAGGGATACAGCTCTCCCCAGGGGCTCTTCCCGTAGATATACAGCCCGTTCCTGTATGGAGCCAAGCTTGCGGGCGACTCGCCCTCGAGCAGCTCGATTCCAAACTCGCACTCATCAAAGCAAAGGCCGGCGTCCTTAAATTCCTCGATTGTCTTGGGGGCGATGCCAGCGACTGCTCGCTGCTTTGCTCTGTCCTTGACCGCCCTTCTGACAAGCCGCGTCAATTCCGCCGCGTCTGATGGAAGCCGGTCGAAACGCAAAGAGATGCGCTCTTGTTGCTCCGGAATATCGGCCAGAATCTTCTTTAGGTCATAGGGAAGCAAAAGTCTGTAGAAAACCTCCGCTGAACGAGCCTCGCTCCCACAGTAGACGTAAAAATAGATGCAGCCTCCAGCAATGTTGAGATAGTGCCTGAGGTCTGAAACTCGAACTTGCCGCTTAGGTCGGTCCGATTTTCTTTTCGAAGTGGTCCCCTTGACCTGAAGCGGCAACTGGCCTTCAACGGTCTCAATCGTGAAGGAAGAAGACGAGTAGACTTGCAGGTGCCCGTCGGTGCATTCGGTCTTGTCGTTCTCATCTATATACGCATAGACGCAAGCGACATCGCCGAAAGCCTGCTTGACAGCATTGACCGCGTTCTGCTCGATTTTGCGATTGTCCAAGCTTCTCCTTACTGTTTTAGATCGTCAGCAAACCGATGTCAGGCATGTTTCTCACTTGACCTAACTGCCTCGCGATGAATCGCATGGCCCTAGAGGAAAAAGTCCCTCGCGCTCACGATGCGGATGCCGTCGATATCCGTGTCGTAGGAACCCTGCCTCACGACCACGATCTTCTCGTGGTTGTCTCGTATCGACTTCAGAGGGGCGATCTCTCGCTCCCTGGTCTCGCTTGCGAACATCTCGTCAGTCGCCTGCACGTAGAGCACGCGCCCGTCCTTCGTCGCAACGAAGTCGACTTCCTTGCCATAGAGCTTGCCCACATGCACGCTCCATCCTTCGTAGAGCAGCTGGAGATACACGGCGTTCTCGAACAGGCGGCCAGTATCCGTGACCCTATAGCCGGCCATCCAGGTCCTGAAGCCGGTGTCGACGATGTACTCCTTTGGGTTCGTCTTGAGGAGCGCCTTGCCGTGCAAATCGTAACGCGTGGCACGATAGAACAGGAAGGCCTCCTCAAGCGCACCCACATACGAGGAAACGGTCTTGTTCGTGGTCTTCGGCCCCGCAGAAGTTAACGCGCCGGCGATTCGACTCGACGAGCACTCGTTGCCGATGTTGTCCGCCAGGAATTCGGCCACATGGCGCAGCAGGGAAGGGTCAGTCACCGCACTTTTGCCCTTCCCGCGCTCACGGTTGACAATATCACGCACGGCGATGGCTTCGTAGACGCCGGACATGTACGCCGAGTGCTGCGCCTGGGTCGTCGAGAGGGATGCGATGGCTGGCATGCCCCCGTACTCAAGGTAACGAGTAAGCATGTCGTCGAAGAGAACGGGATCCCCCTCGGGAGTGAGAGCCACCGAAGTTCCCGATACGAACTCGATTCCGCAGAAGTCGGCGAACTCGGAGAAGGACAGGGGCAGCATCTTTACCTCTACGTAGCGCCCGGAGAGATAGGTGGCCAGCTCGCTCGAGAGAAGATACGCATTCGAGCCCGTGAGGTAGATGTCGCAATCGAAGTCGATCCTCATTGCGTTGACCGCATCCTGCCAGCCATCGATTCTCTGGGGCTCGTCTATGAAAACGTAGGTGCGACCCTTGTCCGACAGGCGCCCGCGAACGTAATCATAAAGCTGGTCCTCCGTCTTGATGCCCGTACCCTTGCTTTCCAGGTTGACGCTCACAAAGCCGCGGCCAGCGACTCCTTCAGACTCGACGGCCATCCTAATTAGATCGAGAAGGCTCGACTTGCCGCACCTGCGCACGCCCGTGATCACCTTGATGAGGTCGGTGTCACGGAAGAGCATCGCCTCCTCGAGGTATCTATCGCGGTTCCTGAGTCTGCCACCCTTCAAAAGCTGCTCCTAAAACTCGAATCTGGTTACACTTTTAGGAGTATCGTAACTCCACGCCACAAGATGAGCAAAGAGCGCACCTCGAGACGGATCGACCAAGGGGATTACGCACCTGCCGGGAGGCAGGGCAGCTTGCTCGATCGACGCGGACTACCAATTGATAAACCCCAAAAGCCGGACCGCACGGCGGCGCTCGTTTCGCTAAATCGGCTTGATGGGATGGCGAATCACGGTCTTGAGCTTCTCCGGCGCGTACTTGCGCGGGTCGGAGAGGTAAATCTCGTGACAGAGGCGGGATTCGGAGAAGTCGGGCGCATATCCCCGTTCCGCCGCAAATGCACGCATGGCGCCTATGATCGTCAGCTCGTCATCGTAAGGCCCGTATAGCAATGGGCGCGGATTCGGAAGATGCCGCGCCCATTGGCAAACACTATAGCATAGAATCGAACGTCTGTTCTATTCCCACTCGATGGTCGCGGGCGGCTTGGACGTGATGTCGTAGCACACGCGGTTGGCGCCGGGAACCTCGGCCACGATGCGGCCGGAAATGCGGGCCAGCACGTCGTAGGGCAGCTTGGCCCAGTCGGCGGTCATAGCATCGCTGGACTCGACGGCACGCAGGATGATCGGGCGCTGATAGGTGCGCTCGTCGCCCATAACGCCGACAGACTTAATGTCGGGCAGGACCGCGAAATACTGCCAGCAGCTGTGCTCGGAGTTGCGCTCGCCGGTCTGCTCAAACAGGCGCTGGTTGTAGGCGTCGAGCTCCTCGCGCACGATGGCATCGGCGTTCTTGAGAATCTCGAGCTTCTCCTTGTCGACCGCGCCGATGATACGGATAGCCAGACCCGGGCCCGGGAAAGGCTGGCGGAAGACAATGTGACCCGGCAGGCCGAGCGCCAGACCAAGCGCGCGGACCTCGTCTTTAAAGAAGTGATCGAGCGGCTCGATAAGGTCGAAGTGCACGCCCTCGGGGAACGGGATCAGGTTGTGATGGCTCTTGATGGTGGCCGTCTTGCCGCCCGTCTTGCGAGCACCGGACTCGATGATGTCGGGGTAGATGGTGCCCTGAGCCAGGTACTTGACCGGCTTGCCATCGGTCTCGAGCTGCTGCGCCACCGCGAAGAACTCTTTCCAGAACTGCGTGCCGATGATGCGGCGCTTCTCCTCGGGCTCGGTCACGCCGGCCAAAAGCTCGGCATAACGGTCCTCGGCGTGAACGTGGATAAAGTCGACGTCAAACTGCTTGGTGAAGACCTCCTCCACCTGCTCGGGCTCGCCCTTGCGCAGCAGGCCGTGGTTGATGAACACGCAGGTCATCTGCTTGCCCACGGCGCGGGCGCCCAGGGCGGCCACGACGGAGGAGTCGACGCCACCGGACAGGGCCAGAATCACGCGGTCGTCACCGACCTTCTCGCGGAACTCGGCCGTCATGGTCTCGACCAGGTTGTCCATGCTCCAGTTGGGCTCCAGACCGCAGATCTCAAACAGGAAGTTGCTCAGCAGCTGCTGACCATACTCGGAGTGCTTGACCTCGGGGTGGAACTGCGTGGTGAAGATCTTGCGCTCGACGCACTCCATGGCGGCAACCGGGCACACGTCGGTGCTGGCGGTAACGGTAAAGCCCTCGGGCACCTCGGAAACGGCGTCGCGGTGGCTCATCCACACGGTTTGCTCCATGGGCGTGGAGTTAAAGAGCTTGGCGCCGGCCGTGCGCGTGATAGTGGCGCGGCCGTACTCGCCCACCTCGGAGTGGCCGACCTTGCCGCCGAGCGTTACGGCCGTGATCTGATGGCCGTAGCAGAAGCCCAGGACGGGAAGGCCCAGGTCAAAGATGGCAGGATCGATGGACGGAGCGTCCTCGGCATACACGGAAGCCGGGCCACCGGAAAGGATGAGCGCAGAGGCGTTCATCTCGCGAATCTCGTCGGCCGAGATGTCGCAGGGGACAATCTCGGAATACACGTTGAGGTCGCGGACGCGACGGGCAATGAGCTGACCGTACTGCGCACCAAAGTCGAGTACGAGGACCTTTGCGGAAGCCTTTTGATCCATGGTTCCCCCTCTTGTTGGCGGGGAGCCGGTGCCCACCCGCGCGAATAAACGAGAATAACTTTCATAGTGTACACGTTATATGGGGTTTCTCGTCCCTCGCAGCCATCAGCGCACGGCAAACGCACGACCTGGGCCCCTATTTGACGGCAATTGAAGTGTTACCAGACGTGACAGATGATGTAATACGTTTGAACATTGGACGCCCTGTGCCACAATACTGCCGAACGACTCCGCCTCTGGGGCGGCAAATACGATAGGAATACCAGCATGAAGCGCATCCTTCTCATCGCCACGGGCGGCACCATCGCATCGACCGAGGACGGCAACGGCCTCTCCCCCGCTCTGACCGGTGAGGAGCTCGCCCAGAGCGTCCCCGAGATCTCGGGGCTCTGCGAGCTCGACGTCGTGCAGCCCATGAACATCGACAGCACCAATATGCGCCCGAGTGACTGGATGCGGATCCGCGACGTCATCGTCGAGGGCTATGCCGACCACGACGGCTTCGTGATTCTGCACGGCACCGACACCATGAGTTACACCGCGGCAGCGCTTTCCTACCTGATTCAGGACAGCCCCAAGCCCATCGTGCTCACTGGCTCGCAAAAGCCCATGGGCAACCCCTTCACCGACGCCAAGCTCAACCTGTACCAAAGCCTGCTCTATGCACTCGATGAGCACTCGCACGACGTCTCGATCGTGTTTGGCGGCGTCGCCATTGCCGGCACGCGCGCCCGCAAGCAGCGCACCATGAGCTTTAACGCGTTCATTAGCGTCAACTATCCGCCCATCGCCTATATCCGCAACGGCCGCATCGTGCGCAACGGGCTTCACGGTACGCATCAGGGCGAAAACCCGGTGCATTTCTACGACAGCATCGACCCGCGCGTATTTGTACTCAAGCTTACGCCCGGCGTAAACCCGGGCATCCTCGACGCCCTAGCCGATAGCTACGACGCCGTGATTCTAGAGACCTTTGGCATTGGCGGTATCCCCGAGTTTGGTGAGTCGGGCGAGTCGTTCCAAGAGGCAATTTTCCGCTGGGTCGATTCGGGCCGCACCGTCGTTATGACCACGCAGGTCCCCGAAGAGGGCCTCGATCTGGGCGTTTATGAGGTTGGCCGTGCTTACGCCGATCATCCGGGTATTTTGCGCGGCGACGACATGACCACCGAGACGCTCGTGGCCAAAACCATGTGGGCGCTCGGCCAGTCACGTGATGCGGCAGAGATTCAGCGCCTGTTCTACAGCCAAGTCAACCACGACCGCATCCCGATGGCGTAATTCAGTTGTCGACGGGTATCCCCTATTCGATGCCCTCGAGAAGTTCTGACACCGTCATGCCGAGTGCGGGCGCGATCTTAAATAGAACCTTGAGCGTGAAATTTGCCGTCCCATCTTCGATTCGGTCGAGGTAGGGTCGGCTGATTCCTGTCGCCACACAAAAATCAACCTTGGAGATACCAAGGTCCCTGCGTGTCTCTTCGACCCGCCTGCCAAGAATCTGTTTCGCACGTTCGTCCATGCAGCCGAGTTTGAAATGGAGTCGAACATAAACGTAAACTATAGTTTACGTTTTGCCGAATACACAGGAGTTTTCTATGTCGGGTTCTTCGGTCCGCATGTACCGAGCCACGCTTCGCACAAACAGCGCGCCGCCCAAGCTCGTCGTCGTTGAAGCTGCATGCCTTTCGCCCGATGAGCGCACAGCATTTGCATTGCTATCAAGTCGCGTCGTCGCCGTTCTGGTCCCTTGCCCGGCGAAAGGTGAACTTGCCATCCAATGCCAAACGCACGGCTGCTCGCTCAATCAGGCTGCCGTAATCGCAACCAGCCAACGCGGCCTGCCGCTCCTTTTAGAAGCCGGCATAGCACTCGCCCTTCGCGGCGCCGGATACGAAAACGAGGCCGCCGCCGATGTAGTCTTTCAACCACGATCGAGCGGCGGCCTCGCATCAGCCATTGAATATGCGTGCAGGCTCGTTGCCTAAAAGGACAAGCTAGAAACCAAAGCCAAAGCCCGTTCCGGTAATCGCCGAGTACATAAAGTAAACGTTGATCACGTTGAGGAACACACCCGTGATGCAACCGTTGCGCAGGTAGCGTTCGCACACGATGCGCGCCATGGCGGCAGAGTCCTCATTGTTCTTTGCCTGGCGTCCCGCCGTAAAGTACGTCGCCACGCTCAGCAGCAGGTTGAGCACCGGAAGCGCCAACAGCTCGTAGCTCTTGCCCCAGCGCGTCACCTCGCCGGCGGCATTAAACTTTGTTGCCACCTCGGGGCCAATGTTGGGGATTACAAACGCTGCAACCACCAGCGGAAGCACCGCAAGCACCAGCAGCGCAATACCCATGTAGCCAGCTTTTTTGCCATATTTAAACATGCGCGTCGTCCTTACACGTTAAAGCGGAAGTGCACGACGTCGCCATCGGCCATAACATAGTCCTTGCCCTCAATACGCAGTTTGCCGGCGGCCTTGGCGCCCTGCTCACCGCCGAGCTCGACGTAGTCGTCATAGCCAATGACCTCGGCCTTAATAAAGCCGCGCTCAAAATCGGTGTGGATGACGCCGGCGGCCTGCGGGGCGGTCGCGCCCTGACGAACCGTCCAGGCCTTGACCTCCATCTCGCCGGCCGTAAAGAACGACTGCAGACCGAGCAGCTTATAGGCCGCCTGCGCGAGCACGTCCAGACCGGGCTGTTCCAGGCCCAGGCTCTCCAGGTAGTCGGCGGCGTCCTCGGGATCGAGCTCGGAAAGCTCGGCCTCAATCTTGGCGCAGATGGGCAACGGCTTGACGCCATCGATGGGCGCCAGGTCGTCGTTGAGCATATCCTCGTCCACGTTGGCCACATACAGGATGGGCTTCATGGTGAGCAGGAACAGCCCCTTGGCGGCGGCACGCTCCTCGTCGGTCATCTCCATGGATGCGGCGCGCTTGCCCTCGTTGAGCCAGGCAAGCAGGCGCTTGGCGACCTCGAACTTGGGCATGAGCTCCTTGTCGCGCTTGGCCTCCTTCTCGAGCTTAGGCAGCTGCTTCTCGAGCGTGCCCATGTCGGCCAGGATGAGCTCGGTCATGATGGTGTCGGCATCGCCGGCGGGATCGACGAACTCGCCCGTGCGGCCCACCTCACGCATGACGTTGGGGTCCTTAAAGTAGCGCACGACCTCGCAGATGGCGTCGGTCTCGCGGATGTTTGCCAAGAACTGGTTACCCAGGCCTTCGCCCTCGTTAGCACCCTTCACCAGGCCTGCGATGTCAACGAACTCGACCGTAGCCGGCACAATGCGGCCCGGGTTAACGATGTCGGCAAGCTTTTGCAGGCGGCTATCGGGCACGTCGACGATACCCACGTTAGGGTCGATCGTGGCGAACGGGTAGTTGGCGGCAAGGCCGGTCTTTTTGGTAAGCGCGGTGAACAGCGTCGACTTGCCCACGTTGGGCAGGCCCACGATACCGATGGAAAGGGACACAGCAGCTCCTTTAGGTACAGGTATTTCAAACTGCATAAGTATAGCGCCGCCGCAGCATCCGGGCGAATCCAGACACCACGGCGGCGCAAATGAATCAGAGATTGGGGTTGAGGGCTTAGTCGGCGAGCTTCTCCACCTGGTCGAGCATCTTGTTGAGCTTAACCTTTGCCTCGGCCTTGGCCTTCTCGGCTTCCTCGTGGGCCTTAGCTTTCTTGGCAGCCTTTTCCTCGGCCTCGGGATCGACGACGACCAGGCCGGACGCATCGTGCTCAACCAGCTTGAGCGCATGCTCGGGGCATACCTTGACGCAGGCGCCGCAGCCCAAACAGTACGTGGATTCCAGCGCAAAGCGGCCGCTTCCCACCAGGTCGCAAGCAAACGTGGGGCACACGTTGACGCACTCGCCGCACGACGTGCACTTGTCAAAATCGCACTCCGGCGTACTCACCTGCATGTTTTGGGCAAGCTCGGGATGGTTTTGCAACGTCGAGAGCACCAGCTGGCGGCCATGTGTCAACGTGCGACGGCGCTTGGTCGTCGTGGTGCCGCACATAGTGTTGAGCGTGCGCTCGAGCTGAGTGATCTGATGACGATGAGCCTTGAGCTTCTGCGTTACCGAAGCCAGCGCCGCCGTCGCCGGATTGAGCTTGGTCACCGTGAGGCCCGTGGTGCGAGCGATTTTTTCCATGTACTCCTTGCGCTCGTACTCGCGGCGCTTATGGCATTTGAGGCTTTTGGGATCGACCTCCAGGCCCATACCCGTACCGGCCCACTCCTCGGCGGTTGCAATAGCTTCGCCCAGAATATCCTCGCCACCGGTGTTGCGGCATTTGTCGCACACGCCCAGCGGCAGATACACGCTCACGTTGGGGTAGTCGGCCAGCACCGAGAACCAGGTCTCGGCAGTAATATCGCCCACACAGGCCACAACGACCTCGTTCTCGCGCGGCATGCGCTTAAGAGCGCGCGTGCAGGTGACATAGGCAGTCTCGTGGCTCGTAGCGGCCGAGACAATATCGTCATAGAGGTTTTTGGGCGCCAGGCGCGGCGAGATGATGGCCTCGGTCGGGCAAGCGGCGGCGCACAGACCACACTTGCGGCAAGTATCGAGGACCTCGATGGCATCTTCCTCGACCTCGATGGCGTTAACCGGGCACACATCCATGCACGCGGTGCAGCCGCTCTTCTCGTTTTTGCAGGTCAGGCACGGAATGGTGTTTCCGCGCGGACGCTCCTTGTAGTCGGCAGGATTCCACTGCGGCGCCGACGGATCGAGTGCATCGGTCACGCCGCCAAGCGGGTTTTTAAGAAAGTCGAAACCCTTGCTGATCTCGATAATGTCATCAAACAGATCGTGTTCCTGCGCCATGCGCGGCCCCTCCCTGAGCAGTGCAAACAAGCAAGAGATAATGATACGCTATCGGCCCACGCCTCGGGCAAATTACACGCGGCGCATCTTTGCGGCAAATAGACCTACAATCTATTGCCAACCTAATCGCCTAGGTTTATTGAGGAGTCACAAGATGAAGATTGCCCTGATCGAACCGTTGGGAGTACCCGAGCAGACCATCGACAGGCTCTCCGCACCCCTTAAGGACGCCGGACACGAGTTTGTCTATTTCGATACCAAAACAACCGATCCGGCCGAGCTCGCTCGACGCAGCGAGGGCGCCGAGGTCGTCATGATCGCCAACAACCCCTACCCTGCCGAGGTCGTCGCCGGCGCCGATGTGCTCAGGATGATCGCCGTTGCCTTTACGGGCATCGACCACGTGGGGCTCTCCGCCTGCCGTGAGCGCGGTGTTGAGGTTCGCAACTGCGCCGGCTACTCCGACGTTTCGGTCGCCGAGCTCACCCTTGGCCTGACCATCGACGTGTTGCGCAAGGTGGGCGCCGCCGATGCCGCCGTCCGCACCGGCAAGACGAGCGCCGGCCTAATGGGCGCCGAGATCCGCGACAAGACCGTGGGTATCGTGGGCTGCGGTAAGATCGGCTGCGCCACGGGTCGTCTCTTTAAGGCCTTTGGCACCCGCGTGCTGGGTTATGCCCGCCACGAGCATCCGGAGGCAGCCGAGGCCGGCATTGAGCAGGTTTCGCTCGAGCAGCTGCTCGCCGAGTCCGATATCGTAAGCCTGCACCTGCCTAACAATGACACCACGCGCAAGAGCTTTGGCACCGAGCAGTTCGCCCAGATGAAGGACGGTGCCGTCTTTATCAACTGCGCCCGCGGTGCCATCGTGGATAACGATGCCCTTGCCCAGGCACTCAACGACGATAAGCTCGCCGGTGCCGGCATCGACGTCTTTGATATGGAGCCGCCCATCCCCGCCGACTACGCGCTCGTCAACGCCAAGAACTGCACCTTCACGCCACATGTAGGCTTCCTTACGCACGAGGCCATGCAGCGCCGCGCCAAGATTGAGTTCGAAAACGTCGTCGCCTACGTCGAGGGTCGCACGCAAAACGTTTGCGAGCTGTAGTCAAACGAGGGCGGGGCAAAACCTCATCGCAGGCCTACCCCGCCTTCTTTGGTTCAACTAACCTGACCCCTTTGCACCATAGCAAAAAAGGGGCAAAGCCATCTGTCGGCTTTGCCCCTTCCTTAGCTTAATTTACTCATCCATGAGATAGTAGTGGCCCAGCGCGTCGGCACCCAGGATGGCGTTTGCGACCATCTCGGGCGTCACCTCAAACGGCATGTTGCACATGGTGTCATCGGGCGCGCAGGCGGCCTCGGCAACAATCATGGCCTGATCGCGCGTAAGCTCGGCAACGCCAAGTTCCTTCATCGTAACCGGCAGGCCCAGCTCAATGCAGAAGCCCAAGACTTCCTCAAGCTTCTCGGTCGGGGCATCCTCGAGTACCAGCTGGACGATGGTGCCAAAGGCGACCTTCTCGCCGTGATACATGCTGTGGCACTCGGACAGCATCGTCAGGCCATTGTGGATGGCATGAGCAGCAGCAAGGCCCGAGCTCTCAAAACCAATGCCCGAAAGCAGCGTGTTTGCCTCGATGATGTGCTCCACGGCAGGCGTCAGCGCACCTTTCTCCAACGCGACCTTGGCCTTCACGCCATCGGCCATAAGCGTCTCGTAGCAGAGCTTGGCAAGTGCCAGACCAGCCATACCGCCCTTGCCGCCGGCGCAAGTGCCACCGTCGGCATCATGCGTCGCCTGGGCCTCAAAGTAGGTTGCGAGCGCATCGCCCATACCGGAAACCGTCAGGCGCACCGGGCTCGCCGCGATGACCGTCGTATCCATAAGGACAATGTTGGGGTTTGCCTTAAGGAAGAGATACTTGTCGAACTGGCCGTCATCGGTGTAGAGCACCGAAAGTGCCGAGCACGGCGCATCGGTCGAAGCGATGGTGGGGCAAATGATAACCGGGGACTCCAGATAGTAGGCAACGGCCTTGGCGGTATCGAGGATCTTGCCGCCACCGACGCCGACGATGATGTCGCAACCGTTGTCGCGAGCGAGCGCAACCAAACGGTCGACCTCGCCCTTGGAGCACTCGCCATTAAAGTCCTCAAACAGCAGCTCGGCCTTAGCCTCGGCAAAGCCGCCCTCGATCTTGGCACCGACGCGCTTCTTGCCCGAAGGCGTCACAATAACGAGGGCCTTAGCGCCGAGCGGCTCGACATAGGAGCCGAGCTTGGCGAGCTCGTCCGGACCCTGGATGTACTTGCTGGGGCTATTGAAAATTGCAGCCATAACTATCCCATTCTCTAAAAGAAAAAAGAAAGGGGCTCCGTACGGATACGTGCGGAGCCCCTCGTTACGATAACAAGAGTCGATTAGAAATCGATGTCGGTGTCGTAGTAGCAGGCCTTGAGGATCTTCTCGAAGTCGGCAGCCTTGGTCTCACGCGGGTTCTCGGGCGTGCAGGCGTCCTGCTCAGCGTTCGCGGCAATCTCGGGCAGCTTGGCGAGGAACTCCTCCTCGGAAACCATCTGCGGGTTCTCGGCGTCGACCTTCACGCCGCCATTCGCGTAATCCTTGATGGACTGCGGAATGTTGAGCTGGTCGTTGAGGTCGCGAATCTTCTGGACGAGCGCAGCGATGAGCTCCTCGTTGGTCTCGCCGGGAAGGTGCAGGATCTCCTTGGCCACGTAAGCGTAACGCTCGGCAGCACGCGGGTCCTTGGAGTTCCACTGGATGACCTTGCCCAGGTACATGGCGTTAGCAGCACCGTGGATGATGTGGCCGTTCTCGAAGGCAGCACCGGTCTTGTGAGCCATGGAGTGAACGATGCCGAGCAGGCCCGAGGAGAAGGCGATACCGGCGATGCACTGAGCCTCGTGCATGTGCTGACGGGCCTCATGGTCGCCAGCATAGGACTTGGGCAGCCACTCGACGATCTCGCGGATGCCGTGCAGGGCGTTGGCATCGGTGAACATAGAGGCGCAGGTGGAAACGTAGGCCTCCATGCAGTGGGTCAGAGCGTCCATGCCGGTATGAGCGCACAGCTTGGCGGGCATGGTGTAGGTGAGCTCCGGGTCGACGATGGCGACATCAGGGGTGATGTTGAAGTCGGCCAGCGGGTACTTGATGCCCTTGGCGTAGTCGGTAATGACGGAGAACGCGGTGACCTCGGTAGCGGTGCCGGAGGTAGAGGAGATGGCGCAGAAATGAGCCTTCTGACGCAGCTCGGGGAAGCTGAACGGCTGGATGATGTTATCGAAGGACTCCTCGGGATACTCGTAGAAGACCCACATGGCCTTAGCGGCATCGATGGGCGAGCCGCCGCCGATGGCGATAATCCAGTCGGGCTCGAACTCGCGCATGGCCTCGGCGCCCTTCATGACCGTCTCGATGGACGGGTCGGACTCGACGCCCTCGAACAGCTTGACCTCGAAACCGCCCTCTTTGAGGTCGGCCTCAACGTCCTGCAGGAACCCGCCGCGGCGCATAGAGCTGCCGCCAGAAACGATGATGGCCTTCTTGCCCTTGAGGTTCTTCACCTCGTGGCGAGCGCCCTCACCAAAGTACAGATCGCGAGGATTGGTAAAACGTCCCATACTGTGCCTCCTAAACAAGCCCCTCTTAGACTTGCGTATATAACGGAGCACCCAATTGGCTCCGTTAGGACCGGTTTGCGCGCTGCCGGCGATGGCAATGCACGATGTCTTAACGTCTCAACGCTCAGACAAACATTATTTTACCGTTCTGGTTGGTCAGTTATTCACCTAAAGCCAACAATGATGAAACGTTTTTTCTATCCCTGAAGACCCTTGTGGGGCATTCATACTCCCAAGCTGGGCAAACGTTTTATCAGGGTTGACTACATATCCCGGGCAGGGCTGTGCCCCTCCAAAATGTGCCCCGTTCGCCGCCAAAAATCGACCGTTTACGGCACTGTGATACCACTCGGTCGTCCAAGGTGCCGACATTTGTGCGACATCCGTCTTCGTGGTGCAAAGGTGCAAGTCCAAGCGCGGCACCCCCGGTGTGCCACATGCGGGTAAACTAGAACTTTATATAGAGACATTTGAACCCTAACCGCAGCAAAGGAGGCCCCATGGCATTCGATCCCATTCAAGAGGATTGCCATCGCCTCGTTCTTGAGGCCTTGCGCCGCGACAATATCCCGCTCACCGACGGTGCCGCCGTAGAGCGTCTGATGGAACAATTCACCCGTAACCCCGCGCCGCTCATCGTGCACGACCGCGACCGAGCTGGGCATCTGATCGCCAAGGTCGTCGAGGCTGTCGACTACCGCATCCCCTTTATCCCTGACGATACCCAGGCAGAGCAAGAAGAGACCGCAGCCGAGGACATGCTCCGCGAGGCAGCCGCGCTCGATCCGGCCAACTGGGATGCCCAGCGCATGCTGACGGCGCTCACCGCCGAATCCAACGAGGAATACGTGCAGTATCTGGTGTCCAAGTGCGACGAGGTGGAGCACGATCTGACGCTCAAGATTGCCTCGGCGCAGGACCCCTACGAGCGTGAGGCCGCAGGCGACCTGACCCGCCGTCCCTACCTGCGCTGGCTTGCCGCCTTGGCATCGCGCGCGCTCATTAGCGGCCGCTACCGCATGTCGCTGGATGCCGCGAATCGCAGCCTGGACTTTGCGCCCAACGACCCCGCCGGTGTCCGCCATACCGCGATGCTTGCCATGGCAAAGCTCGAATACCCTTCCGAGGAGCTCAAGCGTTTTCGTTCCGCCCACTCCGTGCCCTATCTTGCCAACACGCCGTTGCGCCGCCGTCCCAAGGACGCAGAGCGCGACCTGGACCCGTGGACGCTCATCGCGCTGATGAGCGCTGCTTGGCGCGAGCTGGATTACGAGGGCGCCGAGCACTACCTGCGCATCCTTGCGCACTCGTGTCCGCACGCGGCCGAGGCGCTCTACTTCCAAACCGAGTTTCCCGATGGCGTCTATGCGCGCGTCAACGTAGGCGTGGGCTCCACCGATGAGCTCGTCCTTGCCCTGTCCGAGGCGACGCCGGTGCTGCAGGAGGGCCTTGGCGCCCCCGACAACGCCAGCTTTGCCGCCTGGGTCGCCACCAACGACATCGTGCGCTCCCAGATCGACGAACGAATCCTGCGCGCGGCCGAACAGGGATTGCCGTTTAAGGGAGGAGACCTCTAATGGATCCGAGCGTCTACATCCCCGCCTACTTGGAGCGCACCTATCTGGCATCACACCCCGAACTCACCGATGCAGCACGCGAGCTTGTCCATAACGACGTCAGCGCAAACCCTCACAAGTATGCGCAGACCGAGCATGCCCAAGCGCTGCTGTCCTATGCCGGCGTTCATCGTCATTTACTTGACGAGCTTCGCCGCATCGAGGACATGGGCAGCGACGAGGAGTTTGAGCAGACGCGCAACTGCCTGTTCGACGATATGCGCGATGAGCTGCTCAAGATTGTTCGCGTCGATGCGCTGGCCGTCGATGCCCAGCTGCTCGCCATCATCCTGGCGGACACGCCCGTCGATGCCTGCCTGGGCGACTTGATGAAGCTCGAGACGAGTACGGCCGACTACCTGCAACAGAGCGTGCCCGGGTTTGATATGGAGGCCCCGCACTACTGGGCCAATAATGTTTTGGCCGACGGTGTCACCGCAGCAGACCTTACCGTGAGCGAGCCGGCCCTTATCGGGTGGCTCCACACGCTCGAGGCCATCTCGCAGCTGTGCATGGCGAGCGCTCGTTACCGCGCCGCCGCCAACTACTCTCGCCGTGTTCTTAAGGCGGAGGGCTATCCCACCCGGGCCGCCGGCACCGTGTTGCTTGCCCTCGCCCGCTTGGAAGACCAGGACGGCTTTTTTGCCCTGGCACATCAGCTCGAGGAACAGATGGGGGCAGACGCACTCGAAAACTCTCCTTGGTACCTGCTCGCCCGCACGATTCTGCTGTTCAAAACAAACAAGATGCGCCCGGCGACGCGCGCGCTGCGTGAGTTCGCTAACCGTTGCGAAGGTGGCGCGTTCTTCTTGCTGAACCCCATGTACCAGACGCCGTATCTTCCCTGCCGACCCGAGCCGCGCGACCCCTGGGACCTCTCGCACCAGGCGGTTTGGGAAGCCGACGGCATTATCTCGGACACCCCCGACTTTGCCCCCTGGGCCAACGCCTGCGAAGACGTATCGCAGCTTGCCCAGGAATTTGCGCGCCGCTACGGCTTTTAGCGACGCGATCGCCCCGACCATGTCATCTATGTTAGGAACGGCTTCATGAACCTCCGCTCATCTCTCGCCTGCACTTCGAGCGATATCGCCCGCTGGGGACTGCGCTCTGTCCTCAAACGCCAGGGTGGCGTGCTTCCCGGCCGCATCGCCATGAAGATCGACCCCGAGCTGCTAAGCGACCTCGCAAGCCTAGTCGACCGCAGCGTGGTGATCACCGGTACTAATGGCAAGACCACCACATCCAACCTCATCGCCGACGCCGTTGCTGCCAGCGGTGCCACCGTGGTGTGCAACCGTGCCGGCAACAATATGGAGC
Source organism: Collinsella aerofaciens (assembly GCF_015552075.1). Classification (GTDB taxonomy): domain Bacteria; phylum Actinomycetota; class Coriobacteriia; order Coriobacteriales; family Coriobacteriaceae; genus Collinsella; species Collinsella aerofaciens_Y. The sequence continues at coordinate 3,567 of NZ_JADNDZ010000027.1, read as the reverse complement.
CTGGTGTGGTGGGCGCTCTGCTCGAGGCCCGCAGCGGCCTTAAGCACACCAGCAGCGACAAACGCGTGGGCGTTTTTGAGTGCGACGAGCTCTACACCGTACGCGTTCTGCCCAAGCTCAAGCCGACGTACTTTGTGCTGCTCAACCTGTTCCGCGACCAGCTGGACCGCTACGGCGAGATCGACCACACCCAGGACGTCATCGCCCACGCGCTGGAGCTTTCGCCGACAACGACGCTCATCTATAACGCCGACGATCCGCTGTGTGCCGCGATCGCCGCGCGCGTTCCCAATGCAAGCATCGCCTTTGGCATCGACGGCGCCACCAACACCGAGTCCGACCGCATTAGCGACTCGCGTTTTTGCTCGCAGTGCAACGCGCCGTTGGAGTACGACTATGTGCAGTACGGCCAGCTCGGCGCCTATCATTGTCCTTCGTGCGGTTGGGGTCGCCCCGCGCTGCTCCGTCGCGTGACGGACATTGAGCTCACCTGCGACGGCTACGGCTTTGAACTGAACTTTGGACCCGATACCGACGCGCCCGCAACGCACATCGCCACGCGCTATAACGGTCTGTACATGGTCTACAACGTTGCCGCCGCCTTCTTTGCGGCGCGCGAGCTAGGCGTGGACGCAGCTCACCTGCAGCCCACGCTCGATGCCTACGTCCCCGCCGGCGGACGCATGGGCCGCTGGGAGATCGCCGGCCGTACCGTCGAGGCAAACCTGGCCAAGAATCCCGTGGGCTTCGATCGCCAGATTCAGTCCATTAAAACGGCAGGCGGCAGGCTCTGCGCCTTCTTCCTGAACGACAACGACGCCGACGGTCACGATGTCTCGTGGATCTACGACGTCGACTTCGAGCGCATCGCCGACACCCCAGGGCTTGTCGCCTTTGCCGGCGGCACGCGTGCACACGATATGCAGGTACGTCTCAAGTACGCCGGCATCGACGCCGCCATCATCTCGAATATCGAGCAAGCGATCGGCGCCGTGGCGGACGAGGCCGCCAATGACACCTTCTACGCCGTCGCCAACTACACGGCCTTCCCGCCACTGGTCAAGGAGCTCGACGAGCTTAAGGGCGCCGATGCGAGCTCGGTTGCCTCCCACGCCGCAACGCGCACCGATGGCAGCGCTGTCCCCACCGATATTGCGCCGGTCGAGCTCTCGCGCCCCCTGCGCATCGTCTACCTGTATCCCGATGCCCTCAACCTCTATGGCGACGGCGGCAACGTCATTGCCCTCGAGCGCCGCTGCGCCTGGCGCGGCATTCCCGTGCGTGTGGATGAGGTCCGTATGGGCGAGTCGCTCGATCTCACCGACGCCGACATCGTTATGATGGGCGGTGGCTCCGACCGCGATCAGCTTGCCGTGGCACACGAGCTGTTCGCTCAAAAAGACAAGGTTGCGTCCTATGTTGAGGATGGCGGCTCGCTGCTCGCTATCTGCGGCAGCTATCAGCTGCTCGGTCGTTCGTACTATATGGGCGAGAATCGCATCGAGGGCCTGGGCGTCATTGCCGCCGAAACCGTGCGCGGCTCCGACCGCCTGATCGGCAACGTCGCCGTCAAGACCGACCTGGCACCCGAGCCCTTTGTGGGATTTGAGAACCACGGCGGCCGCACCCTGCTCGATGCAGCGGCCACGCCGCTCGGAACGTCCGTCGTCACGGGCACCGGCAACAACGGCGACGATGGCTTTGAGGGTCTCATCTACAAGGGCGTCATCGGCACATACCTACACGGACCGGCACTGCCCAAGAACCCCGAGCTCGCCGACTGGCTCATCGCCCACGCCCTCGAGCGCCGCGGCGATGCACAGGCCAACGCTCTGCTGCCGCTCAAGCCCCTCGACGACACCTACGAGCACGCCGCCCACGACGCCGCCATGAAGCTCCTCCCCTAGCACCCTGCCACCACAAAGGGGACAGGCACCTTTGTGGTGGTTTTGACCCATCCCAGAGGTTTGTCTCAATCTGTAACATCTAGGCCGTTGAAAGTCATCTAACTGTTACAGATTGAGATGTTCGTCCCGACGTCTGCCTTTTGTCTCGATCTGTAACACATAGATCCGATTTATCAGCCCAGATGTCACACATTGAGATATTTGAAAATCGGAATAGAAGCCTACTCCTGTGTGGTGGTTTTCCAGTTTGCCAACGATATACGCGCCGGCAAAAAAGTCTGCTATACTCTTTCCCACTGTCCCCATCGTCTAGCGGCCAAGGACGCCACCCTTTCAAGGTGGATATCGCGGGTTCGAATCCCGCTGGGGGCACCATTTAAACTGAGAAGCCCGTTACCCACGCGGTGGCGGGCTTTTTGCTACCGATATGCCGGGATTCGAACCCGACAGGGTGCGGAGCTGAGGAAACGCGTGAGCGTTTTCCAGCGCAGCACGCAAGGAGCGGAGCGACGCAGCGGAAGCGGGCGGCGGAAGCCGCACGCGGACATCCCGCTGGGGGCACCAACTCAAAAATGTACGAACCCGTGTGAGTTACCATCGCACGGGTTCGTTCTTTCTTGACATTAGATGAAGAAGACTCAAGGCCCCTGCGCTAGATAAACAGCTCGCATTCTTTTCGCTCAGAGCAGGCTTTGCTCAACATCTTGTTAGCTGCAGAGAGCATGACGGGATTTACCGCGCGAGCGCCCCACGGACACACGGCAACGCAGCGCATGCAGGAAATGCAGGCCTTTTTGTCCACCCGCTTGGGATCGTCTTTATCGATAGCGCCAACGGGACACGCCGTGGCACAAGCCCCGCAGGCGGTGCACTCCTTTGTGGCCTTAGGCACCATACCGGTGCCCCCGGCCTTCTTATAGGGACGATTGCCCGGAATAGCCGGCTCAGAAGCATCTCCTGCAGATATCTTTTGCTGAATCTGATCCGCAAACCCAGCGAGCTGCACCGCATCCTGTGCATCAGGCCGACCGGCGGCAAACTGGCGAACAATAGAATGCTCGGCGATGGCAGAAACCGCCGCGATCACCCGAAAGCCCGCATCTTTCGCCGCATCCTCAAGCTCGACCAGCGTGTCCTCATACGCGCGATTTCCGTAAACGCAAACCAGAACCGCCTGAGCACCGTTTCCCCGCATCATACCCAAGCGCTCCGCGGCCACAGCCGGGACTCGCCCGCCATACGAGGGCACCGCGATCACGGCTACATCCTCTTTTGTCATCGCAACTGTGCGAAAACCAAGCCCGCTATCGGTCAGATCTACAGCAACGGTTTCCCCTTCCAACGCATTGGCAATGTAGCCAGACGCCTTTTCCGTTCCGTCGGTCGGGCTAAACACGATATCGAATACCTTCATCGGATAATCCTCCCCTTTATGAACAAACGCCCGAAACGTCCGCGTGCCAAAACAGGTTACAACTTTCAAGATGCCCCGCGTGAAACGCCTGCTCGGCTGCAAGTTCAAAGCAGGTCCGAGCTACATAGAAAGAAGGGGCCTCGCACAGGCGAGACCCCTTCGCACGCAAAATCAAACGTGTCTGTTACACATAGAACAGAATGTCGTCGTAGGTCGGGACCGGCCAGTAGTCGGCGGCCACGATCT
>NZ_JADNDZ010000026.1 GCF_015552075.1 Collinsella aerofaciens | reverse complement strand
GCCCGGGGCCCGTGGGTTATACCCTAAGAGCAAACCACCCTTTTTAAGGGTGGTTTTGATTTCCATAAAACCAGCAGGTCAAAGACACTTTTTAAGTGCAAAACCAAAGTCGCCGTCGCCCTCCTATAGCGCACTTTGCCACAGAAAAGTGCGAGACTTCGGTATGCGGTATCAAGCAATCGTTATTCGGGTCTTTAGGAATCCGCGTGATTAAATGCACGGCAATGGGTACATAGCCAGTACAGTAAGTCCCCGAGGCAGATTGGAGCCACGTATGGATATCAAGGTTTCTGGACGCAAGACGACGGTAACCGATGCTCTGCGTGCGCATGTGGATGAGAAGATCGGCGAGGCGCTCAAGGTTTTCGATATCGAGCCCATGACGGTCGACGTTGTACTTCGCTATGAGAAGAACCCCTCGAACCCCAACCCGGCAATCGTCGAGGTCACGGTTCGTGCCCGCGGTTCGGTGATTCGCGTTGCCGAGCACGGTGCAGATATGTACGCCGCCATCGACCTCTCCGCCGATAAGGTCACCCGCCAGCTGCGCAAGTTCAAGACCAAGGTCGTGGACAACCGCCAGGGCGGTGCCAGCGCCGCGGATGTCGCGCCGGTCGAGCGCGTCGAGGATCTGGCCGACCTGCTGCTGCCCGAGGAGGAGGACGACCTGCTCGTCCGCGAGAAGGTTATCGACGTCACCCCGATGACTGAGGAGCAGGCGCTGGTGCAGACCGATCTGCTCGGCCACGACTTCTACGTGTTCGAGAACGCGACGACCGGCCTTATCAATGTGGTGTATCACCGTAAGAATGGTGGATATGGCATCATCAAGCCCCGCATCGAAACACTTGACGAGTAAAATACGTTAACTTGCATGAGTTAACGGTTGGCGGCCATCCCATGCGGGTGGCCGCCTTTTTACGTAAGGAGTCGCTTTGATGGACAAGGCCGCATCCGCCGGTCATTCGAACCGTTGCCGCATCGTCGTCGATACCTGCTGCGACTTTAGCCCCGAGGTCGCCGCGAACCTCGATGTCGATATCCTGGGTTTCCCCTTCATTATCGATGGCGAGGAGCGCACAGACGACATCTGGTCGAGCATGAGCCCTAAGGAGTTCTACGACCGCATGCGCGCCGGTGCCCGTGTGTCCACCTCGGCTGTGTCGCTCGGTCGCTATATCGAGTTCTTTACCGAGTGCGCCAAAGAGGGCACGCCCACGGTCTACCTGTGCTTTACCTCGGCGCTGTCGTCGAGCTACAACTCCGCGTGCCAGGCGGCAGATGCCGTGCGCGCCGAGTATCCCGATTTTGAGCTGTACGTGGTCGACAACGCTCTGCCCTGCGCGACCGGCGCGCTCTTGGCGCTCGAGGCCGTGCGCCAGCGTTCGGCGGGACTGACCGCCAAGCAGCTGGTCGATTGGGCAAACGAGGCAAAGACCTACGTCCACGGCTACTTTACGCTCGAGAGCTTCGACGCACTGGCTGCCGGCGGCCGCATTCCGCCCGCGGCGGCGCAGCTCACGGCAAAGCTCGACGTCAAGCCCGAGCTCTCCTACGACCTGGCCGGCTCGCTGTCGCTGATCGGCGTCAACCGCGGCCGCAAGAAGGCGCTCAAGTCCATCCTCAAGTCGTTCCGCGAGAACTACGTGCCCGATCGCACCATGCCCATCGCCATCATGACGGCCGATGCCGAAAAGGATGGTGACTGGCTCGAAGCCGCCATCCGCAAGGAGGAGGGTTGCGCCGACGTCACGATCATTCGCGGCTCCGTGGGTCCCACCATCGGCTCGCACGTGGGCCCCGGCATGGTGGGCTGCGCGTTTTGGGGTAAGAACCGCGCCGACAAGGCGTCGCTTTCCGACCGTATCGCCCGCCGCGTGCGCGGTCAGTAGGCAAGCGCTGCGTCCGTAATCGCCCTCGACTCACAGCCCAAACGCTGGCACCGAGTATTCAACCTGGTAACAACACCCAACCCAAAAGGAAAGGTTTCATGGCAAACAAGCTCTCCGTCGCATTCATTGGCACCGGAATCATGGGTGCCCCCATCGCCGGCCACATTCTGGACGCCGGCTATTCCGTCACGGTCAACAACCGCACCAAGTCCAAGGCGGCGGCGCTTATCGAGCGCGGCGCCGTCTGGGCAGATACGCCGGCCGATGCCGCGGCGAACGCCGATGTCGTCTTTACCATGGTGGGCTATCCCTCCGAGGTCGAGGAGCTCTACCTGGCGGGCGACGGTCTGCTCGCGTGCACTAAGCCCGGCGCGGTGCTGATCGACCTCACTACGAGCTCGCCCGAGCTCGCCCGTGACATTGCCGAGGCCGCCCAGGTTTCTGGTCGCATGGCGTTTGACTGCCCTGTCACCGGCGGCGAGTCGGGTGCTATCGCCGGCACGCTCACGGCTATCGTGGGCGCTACCGAGAACGACATCGCGCCGGTCCGCGATATCCTTTCCACCTTTGCGGCAAACATCTGCTGCTTCGACGGCGCCGGCAAGGGCCAGGCTGCCAAGCTTGCCAACCAGGTGTCGCTGGGCGCCTGCATGGTCGGCATGGCAGACGCCATGGCGTTTGCCGAGCTGAGCGGCCTCGATCTGGAGAAAACCCGCCAGATGATCCTGGGCGGCACCGGTAAGTCCGGCGCTATGGAGAGCCTAGCGCCCAAGGCGCTCGACGGCGACTACAAGCCCGGCTTTATGGTCGAGCACTTCATTAAGGACCTGCGTCTGGCGCTCGCCTACGCCGATGACCGCGAGCTTGCGCTGCCCGGCGCCGACGTCGCCTTTACGCTTTACGACATGCTCGACGCCATCGGCGGCGCCAAGCTGGGCACCCAGGCCATCACGGTCCTCTACAAGGAGGAGGCCGACGCTATCGCCGCCGGTCTGGACTGGTCGCAGTATCGTCCCGAAGAGCACGGTGCTCACGAGGACGGCTGCGGTTGCGGCGAGCACGGCGACGATCACGAGTGCGGTTGCGGCCACCACCATGGCGAGGATCACGAGTGCTGCGGCGGCCACGGCCATGATGACGGCCACGAGTGCTGCTGCGGCCACCATCACGGGGAGTAGCGCCCATGAGCTGGACGTTCGTGGTGCTCGCGCTGGTGCTCTTTCTCTTCGCGATCTACATTGGCTTTTTGTGCGGCCAGTGGGCCTGCGAAAAGCGCGTGATCACCAAGCGCGACTACTGGATTGCCAATTTTGCAGGCGCGGCGGCAGTCGTTCTACTGACCTGGGTGTTTTCGCTGTTCCCGCTGGTGCAGTTTGCGCCGATCGGCTGGCTCGGCGGCTTTATCGCCGGCCTTAAGATGAGCTTTGGCGAGTCCGTCGGTCCGTGGCGCAAGCACGACGAGGTCTTTAACGTCAACAAGGCTCACCGCGCCGCCGCCGACGCGGGCGACGCCGAGGAGCGTCGCCGTGCGCGTCACAATGGCGCAGCCGACCGACAGCTCATCTCGGTCACCGATGACAGCAAGGGTGCTGGCAAGCACGCTAAGAAATAGTAAGAAGAGGTAACTATGGCAGAAAACAAGGAAGAACAGCTCACCGACGAGGAGCTGGCACAGCTTCAGCTGGCAGAGGAGAACGAGAACGCCGTCGACCGTCTGGTCAAGGAGCTCGGCTGCCCCACACGCCGCATCCGCCAGTTTGCCGCCCGCGTGCTGCATTTGCTGGCTGAGCGCGACCCGCAGCGCGTCGTGCCCTGCGTGCCCGCGCTGATCGAGGCGCTCAACCGCCCCGAGGCTCAGACCCGCTGGGAGGCTCTCGACGCCCTGGCGGCGCTCGCCACCACCTGCCCCGAGCAGCTGGGCGATGCCTTCGAGGGCGCCGAGACCGCGCTGTTCGACGAGATTTCCTCCACGCTGCGCTACGCCGCCTTCCACCTGCTGTGCGCGTGGGGTGCCACGAGCGTCGAGCGTTCGCGCGAGGCTTGGCCGATCCTGGATGAGGCCATCCAGTGCTACCACGGCGACCTTGAGTATCGCGATATGCTCGGTTGCCTGTACGAGTTTGGCCAGGGCGAGATCGACGCCGAGGTTGCCGAGAAGCTCGCGCTGCGTCTTAAGTTCGACGCCGAGAACGGCAAGGGCAGCTATCTCAAGGCCCGTTCGAGCGAGATTTGCGAAATGCTTGTTAAACGTTTTGGCCTTGATCTCTCCAAAAAGAAGAAGCGTGCTAGCGTTAAAAAATCTGACGACGCCGAAGACGAGGAGTAACAGATTATGGCGCACGATGTAGTCCTGATTCCCGGTGACGGTATCGGTCCCGAGATTACGCAGGCCATGCGCCGTGTGGTCGAGGCCACCGGTGTCCAGATCAACTGGAACGTCCAGGAGGCCGGTGCCGGCGTCATGGACGAGTTTGGCACGCCGCTGCCCCAGCACGTGCTCGATGCGGTCGCCGAGACCAAGGTTGCCATCAAGGGCCCCATCACCACGCCGGTCGGTACGGGTTTCCGCAGCGTTAACGTTGCCCTGCGCAAGCACTTCGACCTGTACGCCTGCGTGCGCCCCTGCCTGTCGCAGCCGGGCGACGGCTCGCGCTTCCGCGACGTCGACCTGGTCATCGTGCGCGAGAACACCGAGGACCTCTACGCCGGCATCGAGTTCGATGAGGGCGCTGCCGAGGTCGAGGAGCTCTCGCAGCTCGTCGAGCGCTCGGGTCAGAAGACCTTCGCCGCTGATTCCGCCATCTCGATCAAGCCCATCTCCATCGCCAAGAGCCGTCGCATTGTGGAGTATGCCTTTGAGTATGCCCGCCGCTGCGGCCGCAAAAAGGTGACGGCCGTGCACAAGGCCAACATCATGAAGGCGACCGATGGCCTGTTCCTGCGCGTGGCGCGCGAGGTGGCCGCCAACTATCCCGATATCGAGTTCAACGACAAGATTGTCGACGCCACCTGCATGGGCCTGGTCCAGAACCCCAACGACTTCGATGTCCTGGTGCTGCCCAACCTGTACGGCGACATCGTGAGCGACCTGTGCGCCGGCCTAGTGGGCGGCCTTGGCATGGCCCCCGGCTCCAACATTGGTGCCGACTGCGCAATCTTTGAGGCGACGCACGGCTCCGCGCCCGATATCGCTGGCCAGGATATCGCCAACCCCACGGCCGAGATCCTCTCTGCTGCGATGATGCTCGATCACCTGGGCGAGAACGACGCGGCCAATCGCATTCGTGCCGCCGTATCTGCCACGCTTGACGAGGGCGAGCAGGTTACCGGTGACGTGCGTCGTGCCCAGACCGGCTCCGTTGAGGGCGCTGTGGGCACGCAGGCCTTTGCCGATGCCGTTATCGCGCACCTGGCCTAAGACATGCACACTGCAAACGCCTAAATAGTACTTAAGTGTTTGCGTATAACCTGAGAATCAATACGCCCGGCGCTCTGTCGGGCGTATTCTATTGCGGACTATGTTTCCTAACAAGGAGTAACTGATATGGGTCTGATTCAAAAGAAGGACGAGAAGGACGAGATCGACGGCATCCAGATCATCGAGCGCGGCGAAGGCCCCGACGGTGACGAGGACGAGAAGATCGACCTGGTCGCCGGTACGTCTGCCGAGCACATTGCCGCCGGTACGACGGCCGAGGAGGAGGACGCCCGCCTGGAGGCTCAGATTGCCGCGGATGCCGCCGACGAGAATCTGATGCCCGAGGAGCAGGATGAGGTCAACGACTCCGACGTGGACGACCATGCATCCAAGCACAAGAAGACGATGATTGCCGCCTTCGTGGTTGCAGTCGTGATCGCTGCTGTGGTCGGCTTCTTTATCGGCAACGGTGGTTTTGGCGGCAAGGGCGTCGGCTCGGCGACCCTCACCGAGGACCAGCTCGATTCGACCGTGGCAAGCTACAGCTACAACGGCAAGAAGAGCGACATCACCGCGCGCGAGGCCATTGAGAGCCAGTACAGCCTCGACACCGTCAAGGATGGCGATGGCAACTACACCGCTCCCTCTGCCGACGTCATCCTGTCCTACGTGCGCAACAAGATCCTGCTCGACGCTGCCGAGGACGAGGGCATTACCGTCTCTTCCAAGGAAATGAAGCAGTATGCCGAGGATTCCATCGGCACCTCCGACTACAAGACCATGGCCACGCAGTACGGCGTGTCCAAGGACCAGGCCAAGCAGATCGTCCGCCAGTCCGCGACGCTGCAGAAGCTCTACAAGAAGAAGGTGGGCGATAGCTCCGCAAGCATGCCGACCGCCCCGACCGAGCCTGCTGACGGCAACGAGGAGACCGCGAGCAAGGACTACGCCGATTACATCATCAACCTTGCCGGTGACGAGTGGGATAGCGAGAAGGGCACCTGGAAGGATGCCGACAGCACCTATGCCAAGGCCTTCGCTGACGATGCCTTTACGGCCGATAGCGCTACCTATAAGCAAGCCATGACCGCCTATTACACCGCCTACCAGCAGTATTCCTCGCAGGCTTCGAGCGCCAGCTCCAAGTGGACCGAGTATGCGAACGGCCTCTACGCCAAGGCCAACATCAGCATCTACGGCCTGTTTGCGTAAGGTTTGCCTGCACTACTGCGCGCTAACCGATCTACCTGATTGAGCCCGCTAGAACGGACAACGTTCTAGCGGGCTTTTTGTTGCCGAAATCAATAGGATAGGCCTCGCGCCCGCACAAGCGCTCCATCGGGTTCCCCTAATTCATCTGGGAAAACAACTGCAAACGATTGCAAGTGACCGGTGAACGGTCGAAAACTACCGTTCACCGATAATCTCAAAACTGGTTCTAACTGGTATTAAGTCAAAAAGACCAATTCACATATCTTCACAATGACCTGCAATTTTTCTACACGCTATTTTTAGCCGCCCTGCGTTGTTTAGACACCGGGAAAGATCCGTTCTTTTGCCAAAGCGTTTCGAAACGGTTTCAAAACCGCAGGTAGAAGTGTTAACGAGCGGTAAACGGTCGAAATATCACCGTGAGCGGTGCAAAAACGTTTTACTGTTTGAATCAGCGAAAGCGATCTCTTCTGGGGTGATATAGTGACAACAACACGTCACGTGGTTACTACCAGTTTAGAAACCACTGGTCTTCAAAGAACGCTTTCTAAGAAGCTTTAAGGGCAAGTGCCCGCTGGCTTCCGAAAATCATCGGACTCAGATCGTACACACCTTCGGAAGGGAAATTTGAATGGTTGGCTTTATTCTTACCGGTCATGGACAGTTCGCACCCGGCCTTGCAAGCGCTATCGCTATGGTTGCCGGCGACCAGCCTGCTTTTACCGTCGTTCCTTTTGAGGGCGATCAGGCCGCATCCTACGGTGAGGATCTCCGCGCCGCTATTACCGCCATGCGCGAGGAGTGCGATGGCGTGCTCGTCTTTACCGACTTGCTCGGTGGTACCCCGTTCAACCAGTCGATGATGATTGCCCAGGATGTCGACAACGTCGAGGTTCTGACTGGCACCAACCTTCCCATGGTTATTGAGCTCCTGTTCCTCCGCGGCAATGCCACGCTCGCCGAGCTTGGCGAGCAGGCCGTGACCGTTGGCCAGACGGGCATCACCGCCCAGACGGTCGCATCCGTTGCCGGCTCCGAGGAAGAGGATATCTTCGGCGACGAGGACGGCATCTAATGGCCGATTTCGGAGCCAACGTCCTGAGCTCCTCGGTCGCCCTTTTAGGCCTGCTTGTCATCATGGGCTTGATTTACACCATCTGGTCGCAAATCAACATGAAGAAGAAGCAGAAGTACTTCAAGGAGCTGCACACCGAGCTCAAGCCGGGTCAGGAGGTTCTTTTCGCCGGCGGTATCTACGGAACCGTCAAAGGCATCGAAGGCGAGAAGGTCCAGATCAAAGTCCGATCCGGAGCCGTCGTAGATGTTTCGCGTTACGCGATTCAGGAGATCAAGTAACTGTCGTCAGCAAATATCGAAAGGAAGCTGATCAACATGGCAGAACCCAACATTCTTCTTACCCGCATCGATAACCGACTGGTTCATGGTCAGGTTGCCACCCAGTGGAACTCCACTCTGGGCTCCAACCTCATCCTCGTCGCCAACGACGACGTGGCGTCCAACACCATGCGCCAGAACCTCATGAAGATGGCCGCTCCCGCCGGCGTCGCTACGCGTTTCTTCTCCCTGCAGAAGACCATCGACGTCATTGGCAAGGCGAGCCCGCGCCAGAAGATCTTCATCGTGGCCGAAACACCGGAAGACGTGCTTACGCTCGTCAAGGGCGGTGTGCCTATAAAGAAGGTAAACATCGGCAACATGCACATGTCGGAAGGAAAGCGCCAAGTCGCCACCTCCGTCGCAGTTAACGACGAGGATGTCGCTGCGTTTAAAGAGCTGCAGGAATTGGGGGTGGAGTTGGAGATCAGGCGCGTTCCGAGCACGCCTGTTGAGGACACGAGCAAGCTCTTCTCGTAATCCTCGTGATCCACGTTGTCAGGAGTGAAACCCTGACGTTCTGTACGTGATATCCAAAGTGCGTACATTCATTTTGAAAGGAGGAGCAAGATGGAATACTCGATCATCCAGATCGCTCTGGTCTTCGTCGTCACGTTCATCGCGGCAATCGACCAGTTTGACTTCCTCGAGTCTCTCTATCAGCCCATCGTCACCGGCGCCGTCATCGGTCTTATCCTTGGCGACCTCAACACCGGTCTTCTCGTGGGTGGTACCTATCAGCTCATGACGATCGGCAACATGCCGATCGGAGGCGCTCAGCCGCCTAACGCCGTCATCGGCGGCATCATGGCAGCCATTCTCGCTATCGCCACGGGCCTCGAGCCCAACGCGGCAGTCGGCCTCGCCATTCCGTTCGCTCTGCTTGGCCAGCTTGGCGTTACCCTGGTCTTCACGCTTATGTCCCCGCTTATGTCCACGGCCGATAACATGGCTCACAACGCGGACACCAAGGGCATCGAGCGCCTGAACTACTTCGCCATGGCTCTGCTTGGCCTGATCTTCGCTGTCGTCGTCACCCTGTTCTTCATCGCTGGCGCTACCATCGGTCAGACCATCGCTTCTGCCATCCCGACTTGGCTGCAGACCGGTCTGTCCGCTGCAGGCGGCATGATGCGCTTCGTCGGCTTCGCCGTCCTGCTCAAGGTTATGATGAACCGCGATATGTGGGGCTTCTTCCTCATGGGCTTTGGCCTCGCGCTCATCACCGTTGCCAACGATTCGCTGGCAACCCCTGCTCTGCTCATCCTCGCTCTCATCGGCTTCGGCATCGCTTTCTGGGACTTCCAGCAGCAGACCGAGCTGAAGGGTGCAGCTGTTTCTGACGGAGGTGACTTCGAAGATGGCATCTAATGAGTATGTGATCCCGGAGCACTACGAGGATCTCACTCCTGCTCCGCAGCTCGACCAGAAGACCCTCAACAAGATGGCTTGGCGCTCCTGCTTCCTGCAGGCATCGTTCAACTACGAGCGCATGCAGGCCGCTGGCTGGCTTTACTCCATCATCCCCGGTCTGGAGAAGATCCACACCAACAAGAACGACCTCGCGGCTTCCATGAGCCACAACCTGGAGTTCTTCAACACCCACCCGTTCCTTGTCACCTTTGTTATGGGCATCGTGCTTTCGCTCGAGCAGAACAAGGTTGACATCCCCACGATCCGCGCCGTCCGCGTCGCCGCAATGGGCCCGCTCGGTGGTATCGGTGACGCCCTGTTCTGGCTGACGCTCGTGCCTATCACGGCCGGCATCACCTCCAACATGGCCATCAACGGCAACGCCGCTGCACCGATCATCTTCCTGGTGATCTTCAACGTCGTCCAGTTCGCTCTGCGCTTCTGGCTCATGAACTGGTCCTACAAGCTTGGCACCAGCGCTATTGACGCTCTGACCGCCAACATGCAGGCCTTCACGCGTGCCGCTTCCATCATGGGCGTCTTCGTCGTCGGTTGCCTGGTCGTCACCATGGGTGGCACCCAGATCAACCTCCAGATCCCCAACGGCACCACCCGTGGTCTCTCCGCCACTACCGTGATCGTCTCCGAGAAGGAGGCCGAGAACTTCACCGGTATGGAGGGCATCGATACCGAGACCGCTGAGGCCGGTACCATCGCCATGACCGATAAGGACGGCAACGCCCTTACCGCTTCCGATGCCGACGGCAACGCTGTCGAGTGCGGCGTCACCGATCTGGGCAACGGCATGGAGTCCGTGACCTATGGCACCGTTACCGAGGATCCGGTCAACTTCTCTGTTGCCGACACCCTCAACACCATCGTCCCGAAGCTCGTCCCGCTTATGCTTACGCTGCTGCTTTACTACATGTTCGCTAAGCACAGCTGGACCCCGACCAAGGGCATTCTCCTGCTCTTCGTCCTTGGCATCCTGGGCGCTGGCCCGCTTGGTCTCTGGCCGAGCATCTGGTAAGGCTCTAGCTTGAGGGGTGTGTCCCTACGCGGCTCACACCCCGACCCCTTAAGCCATGTGTATGTTAAAAGCCGCGTGCTCGAAAGAGCGCGCGGCTTTTGTTTTCTTAATGATTCGGGTGTGGCAGACAGATAATGCATAACACCCTAGGTAGTTAGCCGAATTCGAGCAAAAGGGAGGATAGGATGGCGATCGGAGCGCGTAAGCAACCGCTGTACGATCAGCTGGTCGATATTCTGACCGAAAAGATTGACCATGAATATCGCGCCGGTGACATGATTCCTTCCGAGCGCGAACTTTCGGAGCGCTATGGTCTCTCGCGCACTACGGTACGCCTGGCTCTGCAGGAACTGGAGCGTTTAGGACTGGTGGTTCGGCAGCACGGTCGCGGTACCTTTGTGACCGACCGTTCGGCAAAAGCAACCAATCTCATGCAGTCCTACAGCTTTACCGAGCAGATGCGCGCGATGGGTCGAGAACCCGAGACCACGATTCTCGAGTTTTGCGAGATGGAGGCCGATAAGAATCTGGCCGAGCATATGGGATTGCGCATCGGTGATCGCATTTTTAAGCTCAAGCGCCTTCGCTCTGCCGACAACATGCCCATGATGGTCGAACGCAGCTATCTACCGGTTCGTCAATTTCTGTCCCTAAAGCGACCGCTGCTGGAGCGTAAGCCGCTTTACGATGTGATTGAGCAGGACTTTCAGCAAAAGATTCGCGTGGCCGAAGAGGAGTTCTATGCGAGCATAGCCCGTCCCACCGATGCCCACCTTTTGGGAATTGTCGAGGGCTCGCCTGTGCTCGATTTGGTCAGGACTACGTATAACGAGTCAAACGAGGTTGTGGAGTACACACTCTCGGTTGCTCGTGCCGATCAGTTTAAATACAAGGTTTACCACCAGCGCAGTAACTAGTGCTCGCATCGTTTCCATATGGTGATTCTTTGCATTTAACTGGTTACTACCAGATAACCAACCGAAGTGTATAATTGCACGTCAGAGGATTACTTCTAGAGAGAGGTATTAGAAATGTTCGAGAAGAGTGTCGAGGAGCTCACCGAGCTCGGCGCCCAGATCACCACGGCCGAGATTGCTCAGCAGCCCGAGCTTTGGCGTGATACGCTCAACATCTATCGCGAGAACAAGGAGGCCATCGAGGCTTTCCTGGCCGAGGCTCGCGCTATGGGCGAGGGTCGTCTGTCCGTTGTCTTCACCGGTGCCGGTACGTCCGACTACGTTGGCGATACCTGCGCCCCGTACCTGCGTCACGCTGGCAACACTGATCTCTACGACTTTAAGCCCATCGCCACGACCGACATCGTGAGCGCCCCGCGCGACTTCCTGCGCGCCGAGGATCCCACGCTCGTGGTTTCCTTCGCCCGCTCTGGCAACAGCCCCGAGAGCCTTGCCGCCGTTGCCGTTGCCAAGGAGCTCGTCCACAACGTCAAGTTCCTCAACATCACCTGCGCTCCCGAGGGCAAGCTCGCCGTCGAGTCTGCCGATGATCCCAACGCGCTGACGCTGCTCATTCCGCGCGCCAACGACAAGGGCTTCGCCATGACCGGTTCTTATTCCTGCATGACCCTGCTCTCTACCCTTATTTTCGACACTGCCTCTGATGAGCAGAAGGCCGAGTGGGTCGAGACGATTGCCAAGATGGGCGAGGAGGTCATCTCCCGTGAGCCCGAGATCGCCGATTACCTGGCTGGCGACTTCAACCGCGTGACCTACTTGGGTTCTGGCTCCTTCGGTGGCCTTGCCCAGGAGAGCCAGCTCAAGATCCTTGAGCTCGCTCACGGTCTGGTCGCTACTTCCTACGACACCTCCATGGGCTATCGTCACGGACCTAAGTCCTTCGTCGACGATAAGACGCTCGTCTTCGTGTTCGTCAATAACGACGCCTACACCCGTCAGTACGACATCGACATCCTCAACGAGATCGGTGGCGACGAGATCGCTCAGCACACCATCGCCGTTCAGCAGGAAGGTGCCACCGTCTATGAGGGTGAGTCCTTCACCTTTAAGGGCTACGAGGCACTTCCCGAGGGCTACCTTGCTCTGCCGTTCGTGATGTTTGCCCAGGCTATCAGCCTGCTCAACTCCGTGCGCGTGGGCAACACGCCCGATACGCCGAGCCCCACCGGCACGGTCAACCGCGTGGTTAAGGGCGTGACGATTCACCCCTTCACCGCTTAATCGCGTCCCCCTGTAAAGGCGCCCGTCCGCTCATAACGGCGGGCGGGCGCTTTTTGTTTTACGTGAGCTGGGTATAAGCATCACTACAGTCAACTGCTTTAGAAGCAAGGAGTGCATATGAGCACGTACGCAATTAAGGCTGACAAGTTCTTCTTGCCGGCAGGCCCGCAACTGGGCGGCTATCTTATGGTCGAGGATGGCGTCTTTGGCGCCTGGCAGGCCGACGAGCCCTCTTGCGAGATTAAGGACTACACGGGATCGTGGATCGCACCGGGTATGGTCGATACTCACATCCATGGCTTCTACAACCACTCAACAACCGATAACGATCCCGAGGGCATCGATATCAGCTCGACCGAGCTCGCCCGTCGCGGCACCACCAGCTGGCTGCCCACGACGTTCACCGATGGCGTCGAGCAGATCAAGGACGCCTGCGCCGCCATCGCTCAGGCGGACGAGGGTCGCGGCCCCGACTTCTGCGGTGCTCGCATTCAGGGCATCTACCTGGAGGGCCCCTTCTTTACCATGAAGCACGTGGGCGCGCAGAACCCCGCTTACCTCATCGATCCCTCCGAGGAGGTCTTCGATCAGTGGCAGGAGGCTGCGGGTGGTCGCATCGTTAAGAGCGCCATGGCGGCCGAGCGCGACGGTGCCGCTGCTTATGCGGCTGCTCTGAACGCCAAGGGTGTGGTGACCAGCATCGGTCACTCCGACGCCACCTACGATGAGTGCATCGCCGCCATCAACGCCGGTGCCAGCTGCTTTACGCATACCTATAACGGTCAGCGCGGGCTGCATCACCGTGAGCCCGGTGTCGTGGGCGCTGCCATGTCCACGCCCGAGACCTACGCCGAGATCATCTGTGACGGCAAGCACGTTAACCCTGCCGCCATCAAGGCGCTGCTGCAGGCAAAGGGCTGGCAACACACGGTGCTCATCACTGACTGCCTGGGCTGCGGCGGCATGCCCGAGGGCAGCTACACCAGTGGTGGCATGGACGTCATCATGAAGGACAACCTGTGCTGGCTCGCCGACGGCAAGAGCATTGCCGGCTCGGTGCTCACGCTTGCCCAGGGCGTCAAGAACATCGTTGACTGGGGCATCGCCAGCGCCGATATCGCCATTCGTATGGCAACCGAGGTGCCGGCACGCTCCGCGCACATCGAGGATAAGTGCGGCAGCATCATGCCGGGTCGCGACGCCGACTTTGTCGTGTTCGACCATGAGCTTACCCTCGTCGAGACGTATGTTGGCGGCCAGAGCGTCGGCAACGCCTTTACCGAGTAACGATAGAAAAAGACGGCGGGCCCGAATCTGCTCGGACCCGCCGTATGGGTTAAACGCTCAAAAGCACCTTCACAGTTACAGCTTGTTAGCGATCTTCTTTGCCGTGCGCTTAACGCCGGCCACCAGGCCTCCTGCAGGATGCTCCTTCTCGTATGCTAGACGCTTCTCACGTTTGGCGTACTCTTCGACGATGATATCGCCGTACTCATCTTCGATCTTGTCGAAGAAGTCGACGGCGCCCTTAATTTCCTCAGCGGTCGGGTGTCCCTTTTGGACACCGCCGGCGAGTTTGAACGGCCCCCACGTATCAAAGCCGGGGCAGCCGTAGACACCCATAAAGATGGCCTGCCTCATGCGGCAGATGCCATCGATATCCTTGCCGTACCACTTGTTTTTGCCACCGTAGGTCATAAGGCCAAACACCTTGTCCTGCGGCTGCAGCACGTTAGTGAGCACGCGTGCCATGTCCTTATCGATCTCGGAGTAATAGATGCCCGTGGCGACGCCGATCAGATGATATTCGTGCAGGTCGGGATACTCGTTTTTACCGAGCGCCTTGACGTCGAGGGTATCGATTTCGGGGTGCGCCTCGACGATGGCGTCCACGAGCTTTTTCGTATTGCCGTGGTGGCGTGAGGCATAGAGGATGATGGTTCGCATAAGAAGGCCTTTCAGCTGTAATTGCATCAATGTCTGTATGGTACCCCGTTGTATGGCTGGGATACCGGACGCATCGATGAACGTGCGGGTTTGTCCTTTGGTTAGGGCCGAGGCGGGTTCTTGCGAGCAAAAAAGCAGTTGTTCGAAAGGATGGGCAATGGAATACGCTCTTTCAAACGATTCGATTTCTATTAAGGTTTCCACGGCTGGCGGCTCGTTTACCTCGATTGAGGCTGACGGTCGTGAGTATGTGTGGCAGGGCGATCCCGCCGTGTGGTCCGGCCAGGCGCCGATTTGCTTCCCGATTTGCGGAGGCTTGCGCGACAACAGCGCCATGACGTTTGCCGGACATCATGTAAAGCTCGCTCGCCACGGGTTTGCGCGCAAGCAAGAGTGGAAGCTGCTTAGCCAGAGCGAGAACGAGCTGGCGATGTGCCTGGCTTCGGAGGATAACGCCGCGCTGCTGAGCGCTTATCCGTACCCGTTTAAGCTTGTCGCTCGCTATACGCTTGAGGGGGATGCCGTGCGCGTCTCCTATGAGGTGACCAACGAGGGAACCGAGGACATGCCGTTCTTTATCGGTGGACACCCCGGCTTTAGGTGCCCGCTCGATGAGGGCGAGGCCTATACGGACTACGAGCTGCGCTTTGAGAAGGACGAAGCTGCTGAGCTTTGCACCGCTGTCCCTTCGACTGGCTTGATTGACGTGGACAGGCGCTCCAAGAACCCCATGGTGGGAAAGACTTTGCCCCTGTCGCACGAGCTCTTCGATTTTGCGGAGACCATCTTTGACGTGCTCGAGAGCCGTCAGGTCACGCTTTCCAAGAAGGGCGAGGACAAGGGTGTTCGCCTGAGCTTTGAGGGCTTCCCGTATCTCATTGTGTGGAGTAAGCCCGAGGGCGATTTTGTGGCGGTTGAGCCCTGGGGCGGCCTTTCGACCTGCTCCGATGAGGACGACGTGCTTGAGCATAAGCGCGGCTGCCTTGTCGCCAAGCCCAAGGAGACCGTCGTTCGCTCGTTCACGATTGAGATTCTGTAATTCCGTTTTGTCGACTCGTATCGCGAGGCACAAGGAGCCTGCGAGATAAGGAGCTAAAAATGATCCTCACCGTTACGATGAACCCGTCTGTCGATACGCGCTATCAGCTCGATGAGCTCATTATCGACGACGTTAACCGTGTGACGCCCGAAAAGACCGCTGGCGGCAAGGGCCTCAACGTGGCCCGTGTGCTGGGTCAGCTGGGCGACGACGTTGTGGCAACCGGTCTGCTCGGCGGCCACATGGGCGCCTACATGGCTGAGCTCATGGACGCCAACGGTATTAACAACGACTTTGTGCCCATCAAGGGCGAGACTCGCATTTGCCTCAACATCCTCCACGCCGGCAACCAGACCGAGCTGCTCGAGAGCGGCCCGACGATTGCCCCCGAGGAGCTCGATGCCTTTACCGCCAAGTTCGCCGAGCTTGCGAGCAAGGCCGATGTCGTTACCATCTCGGGTTCGCTGCCCCGCGGCGTCGAGGCGGACTACTACGCCAAGATCACGGGCATTGCCGAGAACGCCGGCGCCAAGGTGCTGCTCGATACCTCGGGTGCCTCGCTCGAGGCAGCGCTCAAGTCCGAGGTCAAGCCTGAGCTGGTTAAGCCTAACCTGACCGAGATCAACGGCCTTCTGGGCACGAGCTTTACCACCGACGATGTGGACGAGCTCCGTTCCGCGCTCGCCTCTGACGCTCGCTTCTCCGATATCCCCTGGGTCGTCGTGTCCATGGGCGCTGCCGGCTCCGTTGGCTTCCACAATGGCCGTGCGTTCCGCGCAAAGACGCCCGATATCCCTGCCGTTAACGCCACGGGCTCTGGTGACTCCACTATCGCTGGCTTCGCGCATGCCATTGCTGCTGGCGCAGACGACGAGACGGTGCTGCGTACCGCCAACACCTGCGGCAAGCTCAATGCCATGGATCCCATGACTGGCCATCTGGTCATGGACCGTTGGGACGAGGTCTACAACGGCGTTGTCGTGACCGAGCTGTAAGGGCTTGGGCGTCGGCCCCGGCATCGATTGCTAGCTCATGTCGACGACAAGTGCGATAGCATTATGTCGGGGCGCGACGCCGACGTTGTCGTGTTCAATCCCGACCTTACCCTGGTCGAGACGTATGTGGGTGGCAACAGCGTCGGTAACGCGTTTGCCGAGTAGCCGCCAAAGAAGCGATCCGAGAGGGGATTTAGATGATTTACGGTGCATTGGGCGATATCGAGGAGTACCGCGGAATGCTCAAGGGCCTCGACGTGCTGATCGACTGGCTCGAGGAGAACGACCCGGCGCAGCTCGAGGTCGGCAGCCATCCGATTCTGGGCGACAAGGTCTTTGCGAACGTCATGGCCCCCACGACGCGTCCGGAGGCCGAGGCCCACTATGAGACGCATCAGCGCTATCACGACCTGCAGATCGACGTCGAGGGTCGCGAGGCCTTTAAGGTCGCCACGGGCAGCCTGACGCTGGTCCAGGAGTTTGACGAGAAGGACGACTACGACCTGGTCGATTCAGACGCCTCGATCGCCGGCGATCTTGCCGACGACAAGTTCGCGCTGTTCGTTGCCGGCGAGCCTCACATGCCCACGCTCGAGTTCCCGGGCGATGGCGCGCAGCCGGTCAAGAAGATCTGCTTTAAGCTGCTTGCAGACGCTTACTGGGAGGAGTAGCGCACTGCTCGGCTGAGCTGCTCGTCTGATGACGTGATTCCATTGAGGAGCGCGCTTGAGCCCCGTTAATCGCGGTTCCCTTGGGGATTGCGGTTGGCGGGGCTTTTTTGTTGAGTAGGGGAGTTGCCGGCGGCGTTGTGCTTGGATTGGCATTGTGCGATAAATCGGCAAGAAAAAAGCCGCCCGAAGGCGGCTATCTTGTGCAATGGAGCCAGCGACCGGGCTCGAACCGGTGACCCCCGCTTTACGAGAGCGGTGCTCTACCAACTGAGCTACGCTGGCGGCCATGTGGTGACGCAACTGAGGCGTCAACGGCTGTTTATGATACGGGACATCGCACATCCGCGCAAGGGTTCTGACGGCTTTTCTCACTTTAAATGCACTAATATTGGAGACGTGATGTCCCGCTCGTATGGGTCTCAAACAGAATGGGGCAGCCATGGCTCAACCCAAGATTCTTCTCACGCGTATCGATGACCGTTTCATTTACGGGCAAGACGTTGAGCTGTGGAACGAGGCGACTGGTTCCAACCTTGTCCTAATCGTCAACGATGAGATCGCGGCGGATTCGCGCCAATGGGCACCCATGAGGGCGGCGGCGCCAGAAGGCGTCTGGACAAGGTTTTTCTCGGTGCAAAGGACTATCGACATCATTCATACCGCAACGCCGCGTCAATGGATTCTGATCATGGTAGCCTCACCCGTCGATGCGCTCGCGCTAGTTAAGGGTGGTGTGCCGATTACCAAGATCAGCATTGGCCATATGCAGGCAGGGGAGGGCAAACGCTCTGTAACGCCCGCAGTCGCTATAGACGATGCGGACATCGTCGCCCTCAAAGAGCTGCAAAAGCTCGGCATAGAACTAGAAATCCGTTACCTCCCCAGCTCCAATCCCGACCCCATCCAACTAGTCATTGGGTAGTCATTGGGGACGTTCTTAAATGACTAGTCAAGCGGGACACCCTTGGCACTTGGGGACGTTCCTTATGTGCCGGCCTTTTAGGAGCGTCCCCAAGTGCCGGCAGATTGGGACAGTCTTTCTTGCCAAACGTTAAAGACTGTCCCCAACGACTAGTCATTTAAGAACGTCCCCAATGACTAGATAGCAAAACGCCCGTCGGCGGTGGTGCCGGCGGGCGTTGCTGTGCAATATGTTGCATTGTGGGCTTAGTGCCTCATAAAGTGGTACTCGATCACATTGCTGTAGGGGTGACCCGGGCCCACAATGCCCTGCGGGAACAACGGCTGGTGCGGCGTGTCGGGGTACATCTCGGCCTCGAGAGCAAAGCCGGCGCCCCAGCCATAGTTAGCATCGTCCTTGGCGTGCTCGTCGCCCAGCCAGTTGCCGGTGTAGAGCTGCACGCCCGGGGCAGTGGTGTAGTAGTCCAGCTCGCGGCCGGTCCACATCTCCTCGACGTGCATCGCGCGGCGGAGATTGCGGCCGTACTGATAGCCATCGATGCACAGACAGTGATCGTAGCCACGGGCCTGCTTAATCTGCGGGTCGTCGGCCTCCATGCCGGGAGCGACGGGGCGCAGCTCGCGAAAGTCAAACGGTGTTCCCTCGACCGGAGCGATCTCGCCGGTGGGGATATTCTGCTCGTTGATGGGCAGGTAGTGGGCAGCGTTGGCAACAAAGAAGTGCTCGCAGTCCATGCCGGCGTTATGGCCGGCAAGGTTAAAGTATGTGTGGTTGGTCATGGACACGTAGGTGGCGCGGTCGCTCTCGCAGCCATACTCGATGCGAAAGACGCCGGTGCGTGTAACGGTAAACACGGCCGTAAAGGTGCGTTTGCCGGGAAGGCCCAGTTCGCCATCCTCAAGCGAGGTGGTCATGCGCACGGCGTTGTGAGTCTCGTCGAGCTCAACGTCCCACACGCGTTTATGCAGACCGTGCTCAAGATTGCTGTGCAGGTTGTTGGCGCCCTCGTTGGCGGGCATATGCCAGTCCGTACCGTCGATGGTGATCGTGGCGCCCGCGGTGCGGTTTGCCACGGGGCCGATGGTCGCGCCAAAGCAGGCGGGGTTGTCAAAGTAATCCTCGAGCTTATCGAAGCCCAGCACCACATCGCGCACGTTGCCGGGAATGTCGGGCACATCGATACCCAGCACGGTGGCGCCATAGTCCATAATGCGAACGCAGATCTCAGGCCCGTTGAGGGTGTAGCGATGAACGGGGGTACCGCACGGCGCGGTGCCGAAAAGCTCGGAAGTGATCATTTGGTTCCTAACATCGAGGTATTTCGGACAAACTGTAGCGCGAACAGGCGAGATTATCACTACACCCCACTAAAGCAGGGGGTATTTTTCTCAAAAAAGTGATGATTGGAGCTGTGCGGGCGTTCATTTCTGACGCGCGCGAGTCTGATACAATTTGTTCGTTATTGTTTGAATTGACGTGAGCGTGGAACAGCGAGGACTCATCGTGATTAAAGCGGAGCGACAGGATAAGGTTCGGCAGCTGCTCGAGGAACAGGGAACGGTCTCGGTCAAGGAGATTTCGGATGCGTTAGGTGTCTCGGATATGACGATCCGCCGTGACCTTGAGGAGCTTGCGAGCCTGGGCGAGATCGAGCGCGTGCACGGCGGAGCCCGCAGTGCGCAGAGCCGTCCACACGCTATGCTGCGCCATGAGTATTCGCACAGCGAAAAGCGCACGAAGCATGCCGAGGAAAAGTTGCGGATTGCGTGCCGTTCTGTGGAGCTTATCGAGGAAGGCTCGACCATCTTTTTGGGCACGGGCACCACGGTTGAGCAGATGGCCTCGATGCTGCCGGCGTTTCGCCTGCGCATTGTGACCAATTCGCTTTCGGTGTTTAACCTGCTCGAGGCGCGCGAAGACTGCGACCTGTGCCTGGTGGGCGGCATGTACCGTCGCCGCACCGCCG
Organism: Collinsella aerofaciens; assembly: GCF_015552075.1. GTDB lineage: Bacteria > Actinomycetota > Coriobacteriia > Coriobacteriales > Coriobacteriaceae > Collinsella > Collinsella aerofaciens_Y. The sequence goes on along the minus strand of NZ_JADNDZ010000026.1, from coordinate 31,702 downwards.
CTTTTGTGGGACCAACGGCCGAGGATACCCTGCGTGCGCTGGGCATCGACGCGGCGTTTATCGGTGCCAACGGCATTCTGGACGGCGACGTGTCTACATCCAATATGGAAGAGGGCCGCATCCAGCAGCTCGCCTTTAGCAAGGCCGACTCGCGCTATCTGATCGCCGACTCCAGCAAGATCGGCAAGCGCGACTTCTACACCTTCTGCCGCCTGGACAATTTGGACGCCGTGGTGTGCGAGCCGGGCATCGCCGCCGAGGATCGTGCCGCCATCGAGGAACACACGCGGGTCATCTGCTAACTAGCGAAGCAGGCGATATTTCTGCCCCCTGCCGGTGCCTTCAACTGTCGCCAGGCCTGTCTCAACGAGTTTTTTGAGGATGCGGAGTAGCTTCGAACGACTAAAGGTGACTTTAGCCGCAAGCTCGCTTGTCGATTGAGGGTGTACTCCACTCAGCAGTCCGAATACGGTAAGTTCGTCGCCTTCGAGCCCGGGGTTATCCATGAGTAGGGGAAGCGTGACCACAATAGCGTTATCCGATACTTGAAAACGAGGCTTTTTGATGCTGTCTTTATAGGTGTCTCGAATTCGCATAATGCCCGTTCCGAATGCTTCGATAAGGCCTAGGCGCAAAAAGACTTCGGCAAGAATACGATTGCGTCTTACGGACAGCATGTCGGACAGGTATTCATCGACAGTCATGCTTGCCGGCAAACCGCCGGGCGAGGCGACTTCCACGCGGTCGTCGAACATCGAGATGCGAATGTGCGCGGGTACATCCCAAGTCCTGTGAACGACTGCATTGGTAATGGCCTCGCGGAATGCTTCGAGCGGAATGAGCTCCTTGCGGATCCGCTCCATTCCCTTGATCTCTTCGTAACAGTACTGAGTTTCAAATAGTTCAAGAGCGCCGTCAATCTCCGTTAAAACCGATGCATGCGCAAGAGTCTTGCGCTGCTTAATGAGGTTGATAGTTTCACCAAACACTGCGATGTCGATACCCGGGAAGCCATTCTCGTCCGCGAGCAGTTCTGCCGCGTTGTTGTAGGTTCCGGTTTCATCGAGCAGGCCAAGGGTTTTGAGGGTATCGGTTGTGAATGACTGAAGCGAAAGTTTTGCTGTTAGGCGATTCTCTAAAACGGTAAAAGATAAATCTTGTTTGTTTGCCGGGAGCTGCTCAAAGGAGAGATTTTGACCCTCGAGCACAAGACGCGAAAGGCCTAGGGTATCAACTGGTATGGTCGCGGTGTCATTGCGCTTGTATGCCTTCGAGCGGTATAGGTAAGGCTTCGATCTGCCGGGAAAGACCGTAAGCCCCACGGTTGCATCGGGCTCGTTGATTTTTAGGGAGTAATCAGGCTGGGGGATGATCGAATCGTTAATCTTGTTTTCGATATCCAGGCAGGTCTGCTTGGGATCATCGAGGCCAACGGCTTCTCCGTCGTCGTTAACTCCAAACAGGACACGCCCGCCCGTACTATTTGCATAAGCGGAGACAGTTTTAAGGAACGAATTGGTGACGCATTCCTTGAATTCAAGATCTTTGGATTCTTGCATCGTGTTGCTCCGTTTCGCTTCAATTTGACGTGAAAAATGACACGTAAAATTTTACACGTCATTTTGCGCGTCAATAATATGACACGTAAAAATTTGCGTGTCATTTTGCGTGTCAAAGTGACGCGATTTGACACGCAAATGCGTTGGGGAAAGCAATCAGATTACAAGCTAGACCAGGCGGGCGTAGTCCTGTGACTGGTGGTAAACGTGGGCGATGTAGATCGTTTCGCGCTCAAACTTGTAAAGACACACGTAGTTGTTGACGGGAAACGATCGATAATTGCGTGTCGCCAACTCTCGTATGTGTGAGAGGGGCCGTAGGAGCGGCTGCTCGCGAAGCAGATCAAGCTGATATTCAAACTCAGCGACGAAATTGCCCGCTGCGCGCGGATTCTTGAGGATTTGGGCAAGGTATCCGACGATACTCTCGTACTCATATCGCGCGCTTTTGAGTATTACGACGTTATAAGTCATATTTGTCTCGGATCGAGGTCGCGAAGGAGTCGTAGTCGCTGTAGTCGCCTTGCGATATCTCATCTTCTGCCAACATCATGCGAGATAACAACTTGGCCTTGGCGATTTCGTCTTGCATGAGGCGATACTGGTCGCTGCTAATGCAGTGCATGGCCTCGTAGCCGTTTTTGGTGACAGTGACGTCGCGCTCAGACTCAACAAGCGCGGTAAATGCAGCAGTGTCCTTCATATCTCGGACGGGCACACAAGCGGGCATAAGAACCTCCTTTGCGATGGGGCATAATTATACCACGGTGTGTTTGCGTGACTGATGCTGCTGAATTGTCTCGATCTGTAACAGGTGGGCGGCCAAAACCAGGCTTAGTGTTACAGGTTGAGATTTTCTGGTCCGGCCTATTCTGGTTGTCTCGATCTGTAACAGTTAGGACTGAAAACTCGGCTTAGTGTTACAGATTTAGATTGAGAAGATTGACCTGCTCGTTTATCTCGATCTGTAACAGGTAGATGGTCAAAAATGGGCTAGGTGTTACAGATTTAGATTATTCGGACCGGCCTGCGCGTTCGTCTCAATCTGTAACAACTAGGGCCGAAAATCCCTGCTAGATGTTACAGATCGAGACAAACGGCCCGCTCGGGCTCGGCGAAAAACAAAAAGGCCGCATGCGAGCCCGTGGGGGATTCGCATGCGGCCGACAGGGGGTATGCGGCAAAAGTTAGGCCATAAGCAGGCCGGTCTCCGAGACGTTCTTGTACCAGTACGCGCTCGCCTTGGGATAGCGCTTCTGGGTCTCAAAGTCGATGTAGAACAGGCCATAGCGCTTGTTATAGCCGTTGGTCCAGGAGAACTGGTCCTGCAGCGACCACACGAAGTAACCGTCGACGTTCACGCCGCCGTCGATTGCCTTGAGGATCCATGCGAGATGCTGACGCATGTAGTCGATGCGAGGGGCGTCATCGATAAAGCCGTCCTCGAAGTCGTCCTTATAGCCCATGCCGTTCTCGGTGATGTAGATCTTCTTGTAGTTGGGGTAATCGTTCTTAATGCGGAGCAGCAGGTCGTAGAGGCCCTCGGGATAGATGATCCAGTCCCAATCGGTGGTGGGAACGCCTTCGCGCACGCATGACTCGCCCACGCCCTTGAGGAACCAGCGCGAGGAGCCCTTGTCGCCGGTGCCATTGTGGTTGATGTCGTTTTCGCCCTCGGCGGCACGCAGGAACTGGCACTTGTAGGTGTTGACGCCCAGGCAATCGTTGTAGGGGAGCGCGGCGGTCAGCGCGGCGATGTCCTCGTCGCGGACGTCGAGCTCGCCGCCGGCGATATGGGCCAGCTTGGTCGCAGCCTCCATGGTGTCGGCTGCATAGTGGCCGCGGAAGGTGGCGTCGAGTACCCAGCGGTTGTTGATGACATCGGCCATGCGAGCTGCCTCGCAGTCGGTGGCGTTGTTGGGGTCGAGGGGATACTTGGGCTCCAGGTTCTGGACAATGCCGATCTCGCCCTCAAAGCCGCCCTCGTGGAAGGCGACGACGGCCTTGGCATGGGCCACCATCATGTTGTGCATGAGCTGGAAGGCCTTATCCAGGCGATACTTCTCGCCGTGCGGCCAGTTGCCGACGATAAAGCTGCCCTCGGCGGTCGCGGGGATCTCGTTAAAGGTAAACCAGTGCTTGACCTCGGTGAATTCGGCAAAGCAGAACTTGGCGTACTCGACAAAGGCGTCGATCGTCGTGCGCGTCAGGAAGCCCTCGCCGCCGTTCTGGTAAAAGGCCTCGGGCGTATCGAAGTGATCGAGCGTGACATAGGGGATAACGCCGGCTTTATTGCAGGTGGCGAAAAGCTCGTGATAGAAGGCGACACCCTCGGGGTTGATCTCGCCAGTACCGTTGGGGAAGATGCGGCTCCAAGCGATGGAGACGCGGATACCGTTGATGCCGAAGCGCTGGCACAGGTCGATATCGACCGGGTACTTGTTGTAGAAATCGCTTGCGGGATCGGGGGAGAAGCGACCCTGAGCAGCCAAGAAATCGTCCCAGGGCACTTTGCCCTTGCCGTGCGTGCGGGTCTCGCCCTCAACCTGGTAAGCGGCGGTGGCGCCGCCAAACACAAAGCCGTCGGGGAACTGCATGGGGTTGGTCATGAGTCATCCTTTCTGTGGGATACGAATAGGGAGAGGTGCCCGAACCGGGAATCCGGGCACCAACAGAGGGAGGAACTAGTCGAGGTTCTCGCGGAGCCACTTGATGGCGCCGGCGGGGTCGCGGGTAAGGTCGATATATTCCTTACCGCGCGGAGCGAGCAGCTTAATGCCCAGGCGATCGGTGTCGGCCTTCATGTCGTTGTAGTAGCTACGAACCTGCGGGGCGAGCACGATAACGTCGTACTGATCCATGATGGCAGTGTGCTGGCCATAGGCGCCTGCGGAGGAAGCGATGTTCTCTCCGGTCTGTGCGGCACCTTCCTTGATGGCGTTGGCAAGCATGGCAGAGGTGCCGGCGCCGGCGCACAGGACGAGGACCTTCAGGCCATCGACGTCCTTCTTAGCGGATACGTCGGCGGCGGGCTCGGGCTGATCGGCGACAGGCTTGCTGTCGGCGGCAGCGGCGGTCGGCTCGACGGAAGCGGCGGTCTGCTCGACAGCGGGCGCAGGGGCGTTGGCGGCGATGGCAGCGGCACCATCGGACTCGAGACCCAGCTCGGCGGCGCGCTCGGCCTCCTGGTCGCAGAGCAGCTTATCGTATGCCTTCAAGAACGGCAGGTAGATGATGGCGTCCAGCAAGATGATAATCGCGACAAATACCAGGGCGATAAGCTGGAAGTTCGTGGTGATGAAGATGCCGATGGGGGCAGGGGTAGCCCAAGGCACCACGAAGGAGAAGCCGTTCATGCCCACGTTATCGATAAAGAACTTGGCAACACTCACGTTGACGCAACCGGCGGCAACAAAGGGGATGAGCATGTAGGGGTTAAGGATCATCGGCGCGCCAAAGAGCAGCGGTTCGTTGACGGCGAAGGCAACAGGAACAATCGAGGCCTTACCGACGGCCTTGAGCTGCTTGGACTTCATAAAGAGAATCAGCAGAAACGGCACGATGAACGTGGCGCCGGTGCCGCCGAACTCACCCACGAGCGACATGTTAAAGGTGAGGGAGTGGGCGGGGTGGCCACCGGCCAGCAGAACCTGCAGGTTCTCGGCCTGGTTGGCAAGACGGATGGGGTCGATGCCCGGCTGGACGATCGAGGGGCCGTGGACGCCGATAAACCAGAAGAACGCGGTGGCTGCCTGGATAAGGATAAGGCCAGGATAGGTTTCTGCAGCGGTGAAGAGCGGGGAGAGCAGTTTGATAAGCAGCTCGGAGAACGGAACGCCCATGAGGTTGCGCACGACGACATCGATGATGCCGCAGATGATGACAGCACCGCCAAAGGGGATGATGTCGCGGAAGTTCTGAGCGATGGCGCCCGGGACCTCCTTAGGCAGCTTAATGGTCAGATCGCGCGAGACGCAGAACTTATAGACCCACACGGTAATGAACGCGGCGATATAGGCCGAGAACAGACCGCGCGTGCCCATGCTGGTGCAATCGAAGACTGAAAGCTCGGAGCCGTTGAACTTGGTGGTGAACTGCGTGACTGCGAGCAGCAGCATGCTGCACTGGGCGGCCACCATGGTGGAACCGTCGTTGAGCACTTTGCCGGCGGGCATGCGACGGTTCATGGAAGCCGTGAAGTTCTTGGCAGTGGTGCCGGCAACCATGATGCCCATGACGCCCATGGTGAAGTTGTAGAGCTTGTTGCACCAGTCGATGAGCGGCTGGGGCAGCGTGACGCCGACTACGCCGGGAAGGGTGGCAATGAGCAGAAAGATCGAAGAGGTGAGGACAATGGGCATGCACCCAAGGAATCCGTCCTTAATAGCCTGGAGGTAGATGTTCCTCGAGATCTTCTCAAAGAACGGCTGATGCTTTTCGAGCATCTTTACGATGGCGTCCATAGAGCTCCTTTGCTACTTGATGCGCGATGCATGTGGATGGAACTGGTCGTCGATGGATGGTCAGGACTGCCCGGAAACCTTCCTGCTTAAGGAAGGCATTGCGAAATGACAACGTTGTCATTTCGTTAATGACAACGTAAGACATTTTTAGAAGAGCAACAAGGATATACGGGTGAGTGGTCGATATTGTCCGGTAAACGGTTGATTTATCAGTCAGGCAGGTGGTGTATGCTAGAACGCAAAAAACAAGCGATAGAGAATCGAGTGGAGAAGCAGTGACAACGATGGACAAGAAAAACGTCTCGATGAACGACGTGGCGATTGCCGCGGGCGTTTCTCTCAAGACGGTTTCGCGTGTGATCAACGAGCCCGATAGCGTGCGAGAGTCGACACGCAATAAGGTCCATTCGGCAATGGAGGCGCTCGGATTTCGAACCAACTTTGCCGCTCGTTCGCTCAAGTTGGGCCGTTACGGGTGCATCGGCGTTGTGCTGTTCCACTTGTCGGGCGGTGCCGTGGACATGATTGACGGTATCGCCGATGCCGCCGAAGAGCGAGGCTTTGCGCTCACGATGATCAAAAAGCGGGCGGGGGAGAAGATGACCCTTGCCGATGCGGCGCGCAGGATGTCGCAGCTTCCCGTCGACGGCATGATTTTCAACCTGCGTCAGATGGTCGATGACTTTGATACTTTTGAGGCGCCGAAAGACCTCAAGACGGTGATTATCACATCAATGGAACATCCTACCTGCTCCACCGTCAGTGACGACCAAGAGGGCGGCGCGCGCATGGCGTGCGAGTACTTCTTGAATCGCGGGCACAAGAACGTGTACTTCGTCTCTGGTAAGAAAGAAGCGCTGTCGAGCCAGTGCCGTATGAAAGGTTGGCGAGCGGCGCTCGAGGCGCGTGGCATTGAGCCGCCTGAGCCTCTGCAAGGCGATTGGAATGCGGATAGTGGCTATGCCGCGGGCCTTGTGCTTGCCGATAAACCCGATTGCACGGCGGTCCTCGCTGCTAACGACTGCATGGCAAACGGCGTGATGATGGCTCTACGTGACAAAGGGCTCAATGTGCCCGACGACGTGTCCGTGATCGGTTTCGACGATGAGCTCTACAAGACGATTCCCAACTCGATTCTGACGTCGGTGAAGTTTCGCCACCGCGAGCTGGGCATCCGTGCGCTTAACGAGGTCGTCGCAGGTCTGGAAGCCCCGAGCTCCAGAAGCCGTACGCTCGTCTCGGGTGTGTTGGTCGAGCGCGCGAGCGTGCGGGATTTGCGGGCGTAGACGTGCTCGGCCTGCTCGTCTAAGTCTGTAACAGGTGGGACCCGAAAACTCGGCTAGATGTTACAGATTGAGATGAACAGGAGGACGGGTGCGGTCTAAACAAAATGGCCCGCGCATCACACATCGATGCACGGGCCATTTATTGTCTGCGAGCGGCAGGTGGTGTCAGCGTCTTATGCCTCGAGGTTTTCCTCGATCCAGGCGACGGCACCCTTGGGATCCTTAGTGAGGTCGATGTACTGTTTGCCCTTGGGCGACAGCAGCGTGATGCCCAAGCGGTCGGTGTCGGCCTTCATCTCGTTGTAATAGGTGCGAACCTGCGGAGCCAGGACGATGACGTTGTACTGGTCCATGATGGCGTAGTGACTGCCGTAGGCACCGGCGTTGGCGGTAATGTCGATGCCCAGCTCGTCGGCGCCTTCCTTAAGCGCGTTGGCGAGCAGTGCAGAGGTGCCGGCGCCAGCGCACAGAACCAGAACCCTCAGATCCTTGCCCTTAAGGGCGGACGGAGCTGCGGAGGCCTCAGTGGCAGAAGCGGTCTCGACAACAGGAGCCTCAACGGCGGGGGCGTCAGCGGTCTTGACGGTCTTGGTCTCCTCGGCCTCTTCTTCGGCCAGGGTCTCGGCCTCCTGCTTGCACAGGACGTTGTCGTAGGCCTTGCAGAACGGGTAGTAGATCAAGAAGTCAACGACCAGCAGGACGACAACCAGGACCAGAGAGATCGGCTGGAAGTTGGTGTCGATGAAGGTGCCGATCGGTCCGGGGAGTGCCCACGGCATGGCATAGATAAAGCCGTTCATGCCCAAAAAGTCGATGAAGAACTTACCAATGAGGACGTTGGCCACGGGGGCAAACAGGAACGGGATCAGGAAGTACGGGTTGAGGATGATGGGCGCGGCGAACAGCAGCGGCTCGTTGACGGCGAACATCACGGGTACGACAGAGGCTTTGCCGACGGCCTTGAGCTGCTTGGAGCGCATAAAGAGCAGGAAGATGATCGGGACAATGAACGTGGCGCCGGTGCCGCCGAGTTCGCCGATGTAGTTACCGAAGTTCTCGGTCAGGGCGAGGGCGGGGTGACCGCCGGCCTGCAGCGTGGCGAGGTTGGTGGTGATGTTGCCAAACAGCGCGGCGTTGAGGGCAGGCTTAACGACCGAGGGGCCGTGGATGCCCATGAACCAGAACAGCGGGATCATGAACCAGATGAGGGCGAGGCCGGCGTAGGAATCGGCAGCGGCGAACAGCGGGCTCACCAGCGTGGAGATGACGTTGGCAAACGGGACGGCCAAGCAGGTGCGGCAGATAACGTCGATGACGGCGACAAACAGGATGGAGAAGCTGAAGGCGAAGATGTCGCGGAAGTTCTGGGCGATGGCGCCGGGGACTTCTTTGGGCAGCTTGATGGTGATGTCTCGCTTAATGCAGAAGGCATAGATGTTGACCGTGGCAAATGCGGCGACAAAGGAGCTCAGCAGGCCCTTGGTGCCCATGTTGTCGGTAAAGAACACCGAGACATCGGCGCCGTCGATCTTGGCACTCGTCTGGGTAACGGCCAAGATGAGCATAGCGCACATGGCGGCGACCATGGTGCTCGTGGCGTTGATGGCCTTGCCGGCAGGCATGCGGCGGTTCTTGGAGCCGGTCAGCGCGCTTGCGGTGGTGCCGGCGACCATGATGCCCACGACGCCCATCGTGAAGTTGTAAACCTTGTTGCAGAAGTTCACGACGTCGACGTTCCACCAGTCGGGCAGCGTAAAGCCGCCGACCGTGGCGACAACGCCCGGCAGGGTCGAAATAAGCAGGAAGACAGAAGAAGACAGGATGATGGGCATTGCTGCCAAAAAGCCGTCTTTAATGGCCTGAAGGTAGATGTTCTTAGAGACCTTGTCGAAGTACGGCTGACCTTTCTCCAAGAACTTAACGATCGATTCCATAGTTCACGCTCCTCTTTGCATGAAATCTTAATGGCATGGACGTTGAAAACCTATATGGTCTCCCGCTTGCTAAAAGCCCGGGTGCAGGCGGGGTCGGTCCCAGGGGGAGAGAGGGGAGCGGCTGGGTTTGTATCGCATAGGGCCGCTCCCTTCTCGGGGGAAAGCGAGGCGATGCGCTACTGCGCGTCCGCCATAGTGTCGGCGAGCTCCTTGTACCAGAGTGCCGACTGCTTGATGTAGCGTTTTTGCGTGTCGAAGTCGATGTAGAACAGGCCGTAGCGCTTGTTATAGCCGTTGGCCCACGAGAACTGGTCCTGCAGGCTCCAGATAAAGTAGCCCTGGACGTCGACGCCCTCGGCGCGCGCCTGGAGCACCTTCTCCATGTGCTGGTCGACAAAGTCGATGCGCTCGGGATCGGCGACGATGCCGTTTGCGTCGGGCTCGGGGTCCTTGTGGCCCAGGCCGTTTTCGGTGATATAGATGACGGGGAGGTTGGGATAGGTGGCGCTGATGTGCTTGAGCGTGTCGTAGAGGCCTTGCGGGTAGATGAGCCAATCCCAGTCGGTGGTGGGGATACCCGGCATATCGACCTGCTGCCCGACGCCCTTAAACTTAAAGCACGAGGTGCCCTTGTCTCCGGTGCCGTTAAAGCTGTTGGTGGACTCGCCATCGTAGGCGGCGATAAACGCCGACTGATAGTAGTTGAGGCCGAACATATCGTTGCGGGGCGCCGCCTTGGCGAGCTCCTCCATGTCGCTGTCCTCAACCGTAAGCGTGGCGTTGTTGGCACGCAGAATCTCGTTGATGAGTGAGAGGGTGCGCGCGGAGTAGTGGCCCAGGAAGGCGCCGTCCATGATGAAGTCGGTGTAGAAGGCGTTGTACAGGTCGGCGGCGTGCTGGTCGGCGGGCGAGTCGGTGGCAGGATATGCCGGCGTCAGGACGTTGACCATGCCAATGCGGCCGCCCAGGTGCTCGGTCTCGTCAAGATCCTTATACAGGTTGACGGCGCGGGCGTGGGCAACGAGCTCGTTGTGCTGGCTCTGGATGCCGCTCGTCACATCAAAGTGATGGTTGGGCGGGAAGTTGCCTTGGATGTATTGGGAGTGCGAGAGGCTGATGAGCTCGTTGATGGTGAACCAATTCTTGACCTCGCGGAACTCGCGGAAGCAGAACTCGGCATAGCGCACATAGGCGTCGACGGTCTTGCGGTTGAGCCAGTCGCCCTGGTTGAACAGGGCGGCGGGGGAGTCAAAGTGATGCAGGGACACATAGGGCTCGACGCCATACTTTTTGCAGCAGGCGAACAGCTCGTGGTAGTGCTTAACGCCCTCGGCGAGGGGCTCGGCATCGTCGCCGTTGGGGAAGATGCGGGTCCAGGCGATGGACACACGGATGGCGTTGAGTCCATGCTCGGCAGAAAGGCGGATATCCTCCTCGTAGCGGTTGTAGAAATCACTGGCCGGGTCGGGCAAAAAGCGACCCTGGGCGACAAGGTAATCGTCCCACATGGTCTTACCCTTGCCTGCCACCTTCGTGGAACCTTCCGTTTGGTACGCGGCGGTTGCGGCGCCCCAAACAAAGCCCTTCGGCAGCTGCTGTACGCGGTTTAGCAAAGACATATGCATACACCCTCTCGTCTCGCTGTTCGATATTGTGCGTTTGCGCTCAGGAGGCTCCCTGGTTAGCGTTCAGCGGTGAAAAAGCCCGATAAACACTATCTTAAAATGATTAGAACCAAAATGAGCACGTGAACATTTGACAATGAGCACGTTAACATCCGCCTGGGATGTATAGAAACAAAACAACTTCAAACAGCCGCGAACGGTTGTATTTGTTCGGTAAGCGGTTTTGATTGACAGAAGTTTTCATGTTGTGGTATATGGCTCGGGTATCATGAGCACGTTATCGATGTATGTACGATGCGCCATGGGCGCGGGGAATAGTTGGGAAGCAGGTTAGCGTGGAAGGCATGGCTCAGCAGACAAGGAATGGTCATTCTGCGAGCGCGGCAGAGGTTGCGGCGCTCGCTGGCGTGAGCCGCCAGACTGTGTCTCGCGTGGTCAACGGTATGCCCAACGTGACGGAAAAGACGCGCAAGCGTGTGCTGGCCGCCATGGAAGAGCTGGGCTTTCGTCCCAATTTTGCTGGAGCGGCGTTGCGCGGCGGGTCGTATCGTTCTATTGGCCTGTGCATGTACAACATCACACGTGTCGGTAACCTGGCGACGCTCGAGGGTATCATGCAAGCGGCGCGCGAGCACGATTTTGCCGTCACTATGATCGAGATGGGCGGCGACAAGCCCTATACACTTGCCGATGCCTCGCGCCGCATGGTCGAGCGACCCGTCGACGGCATGATTCTCAACATGAACCGCATGGCTCCCGATTTTGAGGAGTTTGTTCCCCAGCCGGGAGTGCGAACGGTCATCCTGTCCATGTATGCGCATCCGCGCTGCACGACGATCGACTCCGACCAGTATGGTTCGTGCGAGCTGTTGACCAATTATCTGCTGGAACATGGTCACTCGAATATGCGGTTTGTGGCGGGTCCGGAAAACTCGATTTCCTCGCGTTTTCGTGAGGCCGGTTGGCGCGATACGCTGGGTCGTGCTCATGTCGATGCCGCTCCGATGCTGCGTGGCGATTGGAGTGCGGACAGTGGGTACGCCATGGGCGAGCGGATTGCGGCCGAGGTGCTTGCCGGCGGGTCGCAGGCGCCGACTGCCGTGCTTGCGGCAAATGACCAGATGGCGCTGGGCGTTATCGCCGCGCTCGAGAACGCGGGCCTGTCCGTGCCCGACGACGTGAGCGTGGTTGGTATCGACGACGCACTCGAGGGACTTGTTCCTCACAATCGACTGACGACGCTGCGATTTGATTTGCGCGGTGTCGGTAAGCTTGCGTTTGAGGCGGCGATTGGAGAGAGCTCGTCTATCGAGGCGATTCATGTGCCGAGTACGCTGGTCGAACGCTCGACTGTTAGGGACATACGGGGTTAGGTCCTACTCCGTTTGTCTCGATTTGTAACAGGTAGACGGTCAAAAGCGGGCTACGTGTTACAGATTTAGATTCTTCGGAAAGAGCAATCCTGTTCGTCTCAATCTGTAACAGCTAGGACCAAAAAACTCGGCTAGATGTTACAGATCGAGACAAACGGCTCCCGACCAGCCCAAAAACAAAAAGACCGGGGGCGGCGCGCCGTGTGACGTGCCGCCCCCGGCTGAGAAATGGGGACAGGTTGTGTGAGCGGGCAACCCCGCCAGCCACTAGTCCAGACGACGGGTCTGCGCCACGTGCTTGTACCAGTAGGCGCTTGCCTTGGGCGTGCGCTTCTGGGTTTCAAAGTCAACGTAAAAGAAGCCGTAACGCTTGTTGTAGCCATTGGTCCAGGAGAACTGATCCTGCAGGCTCCACAGGAAGTAGCCGCCCACGTTGACGCCCACCTCCATGGCCTTGAGCAGCCAACGCAGGTGCTGCTCGATGTAGTCGATGCGCGGCTGGTCGTCCACAAAACCGTTCTTGTAGGGGTCCTTGTAGCCCATGCCGTTCTCGGTGATGAAGATCTGCTTGTAGTTGGGGTAGCGCTGCTTAATGTAGACGAGCAGATCGAACAGACCCTCGGGATAGATGATCCAGTCCCAGTCGGTGGTGGGGATGCCGGGCTTGTTCACATGCTCGCCAATGCCCTTGACGCGCCAGCGACCGGTGCCCTTCTCGCCCGTACCGTTGTGGTGCAGGTCGTTCTCGCCATCGTAAGCCTTCAAAAAACGGCACTGATAGTTGTTAACGCCCAGGTAGTCGTTGTAGAGCGCTGCCTCGCGCATAATCTCGAGGTCCTCGTCCAAGATCTCGATGGTGCCGCCCGAGACGGCAGCCAGGCGGTTGGCGCACTCGAGGGTGTCGGGGGCATACTCGCCGCGGAACGTCGCGTCGAGCAAAAACTGGTTTTGCAGCACGTGCTCGTTGTTGGCGGCTTTGATGTCGGCGGGGTCGTTCTCGTTGAGCGGGTACTTAAACTCCAGCGACTGGATGACGCCGATTTTGCCCTTAAAGCCGCCGTTGTGGAAGGCCAGCACGGCCTTGGCGTGGGCGAGCATCATGTTGTGCTCGCACTGGAAGGCCTCGGCCAGATGCGCCTTGACGCCACCGGGGAAGGTGCCCTCGATGTAGGTGTTGGAGGCGTCGGCCCAGATCTCGTTAAAGGTGAACCAGTAGGTCACCTCGTCGGCGTACTCCTTAAAGCAGAAGGTGGCAAAGTCCACAAAGGCGTCGATGGTCTCGCGGTTGAGGAAGTCGCCCTTCTCAAAGAGGGGAAGCGGCGTGTCAAAGTGATGCAGCGTGACGAACGGCTCAACGTGGTGCTTGTGGCACTCGGCGAAGAGGTCGTGGTAGAACTGCACACCCTCGGGGTTGATCTCGCCGGTGCCGTTGGGGAAGATGCGGCTCCAGGCGATGGAGAGGCGGATGCCGTTGATGCCGAACTCCTCGCACAGCTCCAGATCGACAGGGTACTGGTTGTAGAAGTCGGAAGCGGGATCGGGGGAGAAGCGGCCCTGGGCCTCCAGGAAGTCGTCCCAGGCAACCTTGCCCTTACCGTGGGTGCGGGTCTCGCCCTCTACCTGGTAGGCAGCAGTGGCGCCGCCAAAGACAAAGTCCTCGGGAAACTGCGCGGGCGGGTTGGTGACGCTGGCGGGGTTAACGGACATGATGATCCAATCGTCTAAATCGAAGGGCCAGCCGGCTGTGGATGGTCGGCTGGCCTTTACGCGTTACTTACTTCGAAAGCTGCTCGGAGACGAAGGCGAGAGACTTGTCGCCGTTCTGGGAGAGCTCGATGTACTGCTTACCGCGGCAGGCGACGCACTTGTTGCCCACGCGCTCGCAGTCTTTCTGCAGGTCGGCCAGGTAGCTGGCGGCCTGCGGGGCCAGGACGACCAGGTCAAAGTCGGGGAGCATGTCGACGTGGTTGCCATAGGCCTCGGCAGCGGTCTCCAGATTGATGCCGCGCTCCTTGGCAGCCTTGGCCAGCGCGTTGGCGAGCAGGCCCGAGGTTCCGCCACCCTGGCAGAGCACGAGCACGCGCTTGCCGTTGAGGTCGCTAGCGGTCGTTGCCTCGGCAGCGGGTGCTGTGGAAGCGGCGGGGGCGTCGGCCTTCACGGCCTCGGCTGCGGCACCGGCGGCAACGCTCTTGGCATCGGCCTTGCCCTGGAAGGCGTCGTTGAGCTTGGCGGCCTTCTCGGCGTTCTTGGCGGCGAGCTCCTCCTGGGAGATCTCGGCCTCCTCGGCGCACTTCTGGGCGTCATAGGCACGGAAGAACGGATAGTACAGGACAAAGTCGACGACCAAGATGAGGGCGAGCATCACAAAGGCGAGCGGCTGGAAGCCCAAGCCCATGATGGTGCCGATGGGGCCGGGGACAGTCCAAGGCAGGGTGTACATAAAGCCGTTCATGCCCAAGAAGTCGATAAAGATCTTGAGGATCCAGATGTTGGCGATCGGGGCAAAGACAAACGGGACAAAGAAGACGGGGTTGAGCACGATGGGCGCGGCGAACAGCAGCGGCTCGTTGACAGCAAAGCACACGGGGACGATGGCGGCCTTACCGACGGCGCGCATCTCCTGGGATTTGGCCAGGAAGCAGAACATAAAGACCAGGACGAGCGTGGCGCCGGTACCGCCCATGCAGACGACGAAGTACTGGGCGCCCTGCGTCAGGACAGCGGAGGCGTGCGCGCCAGCCTGATATGCAGCCAGGTTGTCGGTCATGTTGGCAACGAGGGCGGCGGCGATGGCGGGCTCGACGATCGAGGGGCCGTGGACGCCGACGAACCAGAAGAGGCTCATGGCGCCGTAGATCACAGCGAGGCCGATGTAGCCGTCGGCAGCGGTGAACAGGGGCTGGAACACCTGGATGACGCCCTGGGCAAAGCAGAAGCCAAAGGCAGCACGGAAGACGATGTCAAAGACCCAAAAGACGGTGATGCAGACGGAGAAGGGGATGATGTCCTTAAAGGTCTGCGAGATGTTGGGCGGAACCTGCTCGGGCATCTTGACGGTGATGTTGCGCTTGATGAAGAACTTGTAGATGATGCCGGTCACAAACGCAGCGATAAAGGCGGTCAGCAGGCCCTTGGAACCAAGATAGGTGGTGTTGAAGCCGCTGGCGGCATCCGTGGCGATGGTGTCGCTCGAAAGGAGCAGGAAGCCGATGATGGCCGCGCACATGCACGAGATGAAGTTGATCTGGTTGTTCTTGGGCAGATCGCGGTTCTGGGCGTCGGCGAAGTGCTTGGCAGTGGTGGCGGCGCAGGCGATGGCCAGGATACCCATGGAGTAGTTGTAGCACTTCCACAGGGCGTTGTTGATGTCATCGGGCCAGTAGAAACCCCAGATGTTGGGGACCGAGGCTACCAGGCAGAAGATGGACGAGAAGATGATGATGGGGATGACGGAGATAAAGCCGTCGCGGATCGCCTTGAGGTACTTGTTGCGGGCGATCGCGTTGAAAAAGGGCTGGCCCTTTTCGATGATGGCGATGAGTTGCTCCATGCAATGCTCCTAAGAGTCGGTGGGTTAGCAACGATGGTAGCTTTTGGCGTTCGGTTGCCAAAATGTTGACGTTGCCATTTTGCGACACAAATAAAGACGTGAACCAGTGGTTCCTGTGCCTGCGAACCATCGATTCCTTACGCGTAAACGTTTGAGCCGCCCGGTGGCTCTGTGTTTGCGCAATGGCAACGTTAACATTTGGGCGACAAAAGCCGTTCGGGGAAGCGGGATTGTCGGTGAACGGTAGGTTTTGGGTGGTAAGCGTATTGCGGGGAGGCGTTGGATATACTTGAAGGCGTTCATTTGACTGCGTAGGATGCCGCCAATGGCATCGTTGACATAGAAAGATCGACCTATGGCCGCTGTTAAAAAATCGGTTTCCGTTAAGGACGTGGCGCGTCTCGCGGGCGTCTCGGAGCAGACGGTCTCGCGCACCGTGCACGATTCGCCCAGCGTGCGCCCCGAGACCAAGGAACGCGTGCGTGCCGCCATGCGCGAGCTGGGGTATCGCCCCAATTTCGCCGGTCGATCGCTGCGCCGTGGCAAGTTTAAGACCGTCGGCGTCGCCATGTTCAACATTACCGGTACCGGCAACCTCGACCGTATGGAGGGCTTTGCCGCCGCGGCCGACAAACATGGCTATGCCATCACCCTCACTAAAGTAGATGGACATCCCTATACCCTCGAGAGCGCATCGTCGCGTATGAGCGCGCTGCCGGTAGACGGCATGGTCGTGATCATGAATCGCATGCCGGCGGACTTTGGCACCTTCGAGCCGCTGCCCGGCATGCAGACGGTGCTCGTTACGATGCTGGAGCACCCGCTCTGTTCAACGGTCGATAACGACCAGTTCGATTGCTCGCGCCAGGTGGTCGAGTACCTGCTGGGGCGGGGGCACAAAACCGTGCATTTTATCTCGTGTCCCGAGCGCTCGCTTTCGGGCATGCGGCGCGAGGAAGGCTGGCGCGAGAAATTGCGCGCGCATGGTATTGAACCGCCGCGACCCGTCCGTGGGGATTGGACGGCACAGAGCGGATATGCCGCCGGTCAGGCTCTGGCGGAAGATCCGACCTGTACGGCCATTTATGCTTCCAACGATGCCATGGCCTACGGCTGCATTCGCGGGCTCGAGTCGTGCGGAAGGCGTGTGCCCGAGGACGTGAGCGTGGTGGGTGTTGATGACAGCCTGGGCGATATCGTGCCCGACCGTCGCCTGACCACGGTGCGCTTTGACAACAAGCGCGTCGGCATGTGGGCGGTCGACAAGATTGCCGGCGCCGATGTGGGTGCGTCTGGCGTGGAGCACATGCTGATCCCCGGTGTGCTCGTAGAGGGCGATACGGTGCGCGATTTGCGTTAGGGTGCGGCCCTGTTTGGGTTGCCGCTAATTGTGTTCGATATTGTTCAGATTGGTTTAAAAACCGTTCACGGACGAAAAGTGACCGTTCATAGTTCGAAATTACGTTTTGAGCTGTTCTTTTTTGTTTGAATGTTATTGTTTCTGTCATACACAACGCAGCGCGTATGCCCGGACGCGATGCTCTCCATTGGTTCATATGTGAAAGGAACGCAATATGGCAACCAAAGAAGAAATCTCGATGGTTGGATTCGAGATCGTCGCATACGCAGGTGACGCCCAGACCGATCTGCTTGCAGCGCTCGATGCTGCTCGCGAGGGTGACTTTGAGAAGGCCGAACAGCTGCACAAGGATGCCAGCGATGCGCTCATCGGTGCCCACGACACGCAGACCAAACTGCTTTCGCAGGAGGCCGGCGGTGGCGAGATGGAGATGACCTTCATCATGGCTCACGCTCAGGACACTCTCATGACCACTATGATCCTGGAGAAGCAGACCCGCTTTACCATCGATGCCTACAAGCGCATCGCCGAGCTCGAGGCCAAGCTCGCCTAACGAGCCCTCACAACCAAGTCCCCTTCCAAAAGCCCTGCCGCGCGACAGGGCTTTTTCTGTCCTCCTCCAAGTTGCGGTGGAATAGGGACTGAATAGGGGCCGGCGGGCACAAAACAATCCCTATTCCACCGCAACTTATCCCGAGATAGTCATTGGGGACGTTCTTAAACGACTAGTCATTGGGGACAGTCTTGGTGCGCTCCGTTCGTCCTCCCGTTCGATTTTTGCTCGGTGGGTATACTTCCTTTCGCATTAAACGCCGGACTGAGGAGGTATCCAAATGCCGGACAACGGATCAATTCAAAAAAGAGACGCGTATGAGATGGCTCATGGGCGTCCTGTCCAGATAACCGAGCATACGACGGTTACCGAGCTGCAGCCCAGCCTGTCCGATGTCGTGTGCGCAAACAAAAAGTTGCAGATTGGCTTTATCGTTGCGCTCGTGGTGCTGGCGCTGCTGTCGGGCTTTGTCGCGCGCCCGCATTTTGCCGATACCAAGACTTGGGACTCCACCATCGAGGTCATCGATCAAAAGAAGGGCAATGTTTTGGCGCTCACGACCTCGTGCGTGGCGCTGTCTGCGGGCATTACCGCGCTGCCGGGTGATACGGGGACGCCGGTCGCCGAGCAGCTCGCGCAGCTTTCAGGCAACCTTGGTATCGTGCTTGCCGTGCTATACCTAGAAAAATATTTGCTCACGATTTTGTGGTCGGTTGGCTTGGGCATCTTAATCCCGCTTGCGTTGGTGCTCTTTGCGGTGTCGCTCGGCATTCACGGGCGCTGGAGCACGAGCGCCGTCCTGCGCCGTGCGGCGACGCGCGTGCTGGTGGTTGCCGTGATCGGCATGGCGTTGGTGCCTGCAAGCGTATGGGTGTCGCAAAAGGTCGACGAAACGTATCGAGTGAGCATCGAGGCGGCCGAGCAAAAGGCGACTGACGCTGCGAGTGCGGCAGATAGTGATAACTCCAAGGCAAGCAAGAAAAAGGCCGAGGCCACGGAGTCCAAAAACGTGCTTGAGCAGTTGACTGATGGGGCCTCGAACCTGGTCACGTCGGTGACCAGCGGCGCCAAGCAGATGACCGATGAGATCGTGCAGCAGGTGACCGACCTCATCGAAGGCGTCATCGTAATGATCGTGACCTCGTGTGTGATTCCTCTACTGGTGCTCGCGGCGTTCCTATGGCTAGGACACGTGCTGCTGGGGATCGATATCTCCGGTCCCGCGAACTATCTGACGGGTCGTTTCTTGAGCGGTCCGTCCAAACATGCCAAGAAGAGCGGGCAGTCTGAGTAGGCGGCAAAGCGATCTTTGGAAGATCAACCGTGAGAAGGGCGGTCGAGACACGTTCTCGGCCGCCCTTTTGTTTGTTGAACACATGGTCGCTACGTCCGCGCCCGGTCCAAACGGTCAGCAATCATCTGTGAACGGTATTTGTTCAAAAAAGAACAAAGATAAACAAATAGTTGTTGCAGTTACTGTTCGAATGTGTTCAAATAAACATGAACAGTGAAGAACCGCACATTCAGATGCCCGGACCTGAATGCGATTCAACACTTCCAAACAGAAACTACGCACTTGCGTATCTCTCAAGGAGGATGTCATGAGGGTTGTAATCGCTTCCGATGCCGACGGTATGTCGATGAAGGAGTCCATCAAGGAGATGCTCATCGCCGACGGTCACGAGGTCGTCGACTATTCCGAGACCCCTGCCGCGGACTTTGTCGATTCCGCGACCGCCGTTGCCAAGGACCTGCTGGAGCACAAGGATTCCCAGGGCTTCGCATTCGATAAGTACGGCGTCGGCTCCTATATGGCCGCCGTCAAGATCAAGGGCATGGTCGTCGCCAACATTTCCGACGAGCGTTCCGCTTACATGACCCGCGAGCACAACGGCTCGCGCATGGTCACCATGGGCCCGGGCGTTGTGGGCACCGAGGTCGCTAAGAAGATCGCCCGTGAGTTCCTGCGTGCCCAGTACGCCGGCGGCCGTCACCAGATCCGTGTCGACATGCTCAACAAGATGGCCTAACGAGAGCCACCGAGAACTCGAACTTCTACCTCAACTTGTGAATTCAGACGAAAGGACGTTCTGATGAAGAAGACCATCGCAATCGGTTGCGACCATATCGTTACGGACGAGAAGATCTATCTGGCCGACCGCCTGGAGCAGGCTGGCTACAAGGTGCTCGACTGCGGCACCTACAGCCACACCCGTACGCACTATCCCATCTACGGCAAGGCCGTGGGCGAGGCTGTTGCCAGCGGCAAGGCCGACTTTGGCGTGGCCCTGTGCGGCACCGGCATCGGCATCACCAACGCCGTCAACAAGGTCCCCGGCGCCCGCTGCGCCCTGGTCCGCGACATGACCTCTGCCCTGTATGCCCGTCGCGAGCTCAACGCCAACATTGTGGGCTTTGGCGGCAAGATCACCGGCGAGTTCCTGATGGCCGACATCATGCTTGCCTTCCTGGAGGAGCCCTACGAGAAGACCCCCGAGCACGATGCCCTGATTGCCAAGATCGATGCCTGCAATAAGGCCGACGCCGAGGCTCAGGCTGACCCGCACTTCTTTGACGAGTTCCTCGAGAAGTGGGACCGCGGCGAGTACCACGACTAAGGAGGTTACGCGGTTTTACCAAACCGCGTAACGGGTCGACGCTGCGAAGCCATCTGGCGGGCAATCTGCCGTTCAGCTTCGGCGGCATGACCAGAAGGTCAATGCCGCCTCGCTTCACGGCACCTTGCCTCACCAGCTGGCTTCTCGCTGACGTTGAAGTGAACTGCGAGGTCTTCTGGCAAGCGAACTGCTCCGATAACACGTTTGCTTGCTTGGCTTGTGTGCTTCGTTTTGGCGGTACCTGGTATTCTACAGCTTTTTAATTGACGGCTCGCGTTTCTGTAATGGGGCGCGGGCCGGTTTTCTAAACAGGAGTTCAATATGATTCTGACCGTTACCATGAACCCGTCGATTGATACGCGCTATCAGCTCGACAAGCTGGTCATCGACGATGTTAACCGCGTGACGCCCGAAAAGACCGCTGGCGGTAAGGGTCTCAACGTGAGCCGCGTGTTGCTGCAGCTAGGCGACGACGTACTTGCAACCGGTCTGCTTGGCGGCCACATGGGTGCCTATATGGCCGAGCTCATGGATGCCGATGGCGTCAAGAACGACTTTGTGCCTATCGCCGGTGAGACGCGCATCTGCCTGAATATCCTGCACGAGGGCAATCAGACCGAGCTGCTGGAGAGCGGCCCGCAGATCGCCCTGGCCGAGCTCGAGGCCTTTACGGCCAAGTTCGCCAAGCTTGCAGCGAAGGCGGACGTTGTGACGCTTTCGGGCTCGCTGCCGCGTGGCGTCGATGCCGGCTACTATGCCGAGCTCGTCAAGATCGCCGAGGAGGCGGGCGCCAAGGTGCTGCTCGACACCTCGGGTGCATCGCTGGAGGCCGCGCTGGAGTCCGACGCTAAGCCTGAGCTCGTAAAGCCCAATCTGACCGAGATTAACGGCCTGCTGGGTACGTCCTTTACGACCGATGATGTCGATGCCCTGCGCGAGGCGCTTGCCGCCGATGGCCGCTTTGCCGGTATTCCCTGGGTTGTCGTTTCGATGGGCGCTGCCGGTTCGGTGGGCTTCCATGAGGGTCGCGCGTTCCGCGCCAAGACGCCCGCGATTGCGGCCGTGAACGCGACGGGTTCCGGTGACTCGACCATCGCCGGCTTTGCGCATGCCATTGCTGCCGGCGCCGACGACGTCACGGTGCTCAAGACCGCCAATACCTGCGGCAAGCTCAACGCCATGGATCCCAAGACCGGCCACCTGGTCATGGATCGCTGGGACGAGATCTACAACAGTGTTGTCGTGACTGAACTGTAGGAGTCGCGACACCGAACACTTAAAAACGGCGCCCGCCGGCGATGTTGCCGGCGGGCGCCGTTGTCTTGAAGACGAAATGATTCGTTTTCCTCCGTCCCCAAGGGATCATTACAACGAGTCGATAAAGCGCTGCTGGGCGGCGCGGCCGGCTTCGTCCCACTTGAAAACGCCGGCGTTGTCGAGCACGTGGCCAAACACCACGCCGACCTCCTCGTGCAGGATATCGATGGCGTTGTCGGCCGTAAGTTCGTCGGCGCGGCGGGCATAGACATCCTCGGCCCATGCGGCGTGGCTGCGGCATAGATCATCGCCCTCGAGCGCACCGGCAAGGTCGTAGCTGGCATCGGCCTTGGCTGCCAGCAGATGCTCGCGGACAGCGCCGAGCTCGGGAACCAGGCGCGGCGGAAGAATGGCCAGGCCCATGACCTCGATCAGGCCGATGTTTTCCTTTTTAATATGGTGATACTCGGCATGCGGGTGGAAAACGCCCAACGGATGCTCGTCGGTCGTGATGTTGCAGCGAAGCGCCAGGTAGGCCTCGTAGATCTCGCCGCCAGCATTGCCGCGGGAGTCGACACGGCGGATGACGGGCGTCACGGTGTTGTGCGCAACGCCGTCGGCTGTGCGCGCGACGACGCCAACCGACTCATCGGTCCACTCGCGCCAAGCGAGGATAATCTTCTCGGCAGCGTCGAGCAGCTGAGCACGGTCATGCGAGCGCAGCCGCAGCACCGAGAGCGGCCACTGCAGCACGGTGCCGCTGACCTGGTCAAATCCGGGCACGCTAAACTGCGAGACCTCGGCGGCATGCATCATGGGGAACTCGTGTGCGCCGCCCTGGAAGTGGTCGTGCGACAGAATTGAGCCGCCCACGATGGGCAGGTCGGCGTTGGAGCCAATAAAGTAGTGCGGGAACAGGTCCACAAAGTCGAGCAGGCAGGTCAGCCCCTTGCGGTCGACGTGCATCGGGCGATGCTCGGAGCTCATAGCAATGCAGTGCTCGTTAAAGTATGCGTACGGGCTGTACTGGAAGCCCCAGCGCTCGCCGTCGAGCTGAATGGGGATAACGCGCAGGTTCTGACGGGCGGGGTGGGCGCCGCCGTCGGCTGTTGCGGAGCGTCCTGGATAGCCCTCGTTTTCGATACAGAGCTGGCAGGCGGGATACTTCTCGCCCGTGTTCTTGGCCACACCGGCCGCGGCGATATCGCGCGGGTCCTTCTCAGGCTTGGACAGGTTGATGGTAATCTCCAGGTCACCCCAGTTGGTGGGGGTGCTCCATTTGATGTTGCGCGCGATAGCGGCGCGGCGCACGTAGCCGGCGTCGCAGCACAGGGCGTAGAACCAGTCGGTCGCGGCGCGGGGCTCGTTGACGCCCATGCGGCCGTTGAATTCCTCGTTTACAACCGAAGGCCTCGGCATGAGCGCGCCCATGATGCGCATGGCGATGCGGTCGCGGCCCGACACCGTGTCCTCGGCGGCGCCGTTGGCAACGGCAGCCTCGGAAAGCGCGGCAAGCGTGCCCTCTAGGTCAAAGTCGGGGAGGGTATCGGGGTGTAAGAGCGAGAGTTTCTCGACCTGGAGCGCCCAAGCCATGTCGAGTGCGGGACCCGTGGCGCCGATGCACTCCAAAATGGTGTTGTATGCCCAGATGCGATCGTCCTGGCCGATCATCGATCGGTGGATAGCGTACTCGATCAGGTTCTGCGCGGCCTCGCGCACGTCAGTCATTACAGCCATGCCGCGTAAGCCCCCTTGTCAGAGATGGCGTAGTGACGGGCAGAGCCCTCGCCCAGCCAGCTGTTCATCTTGGTGATAAAGGTGTCGACCAGATCGAGCGGCACGAAGGCCTGGATGGTACCGCCAAAGCCGCCGCCGTGAATACGAACGGCGCCACGGCCGTCGAGCACATGCTCGGCCAGTGCCAGGGCATACATGGAGGGCTGCTCGGAGCCCAGCTTGGCAACGACATTCTGCAGGTACATGGCAGAGCTGGCTCCGGACTCGCGCGTCAGGACCAGGAACTGGTCAATGTCGCCGGCGTTCAGGGCAGCCCAGCGCTTATCGACCAGGCCGTTCTCGTACCAGTAGTGAACGGCGCGCAGGCAGGCACGGTCGCCCAGCTTGGCGCGCAGCTCGGGGAGCTTGGCGTCAAAATCGGCAACGTTTACCTCGCACAGGCGTGCCTTGCCAAACTCGGCGGCGACGTCTTGCATTTCGCGCGGAACGGCGGCGTAGTCATCGGTGGCGGCCACGTGGTCGGCGCCGACCTTAACGAGCACGAGCGCATAGCCGTGGTCCTCAAAGTTGAGCTCGAGCTTCTGGGTCTTAGGCTGAGCCTGGTCCTCAAAGTCCATGTAGGCAAGGCCGCCCAGACATACGGCGGCCTGGTCCATCAGACCGCAGGGCTTGCCGTAGTAGTTGTTTTCGGTGCGCTGGCTCATCTGAGCGAGCGTGACGGGCTCAATGGCGGGCGCGCCCCAGAGAGTCTCCATGGCACGACCGTACGCGGCCTCGACGGCGGCAGAGCTGGAAAGGCCGCCACCCGAGGGGACGGAGCAGGTGAAGGCGAAGTCGAAGCCGTGGGGCTCAACGCCAAGGGCTGCAATCTCGTGCGCCATGCCGCGGACGAGGCTTGCGGACGTGCCCTTCTCGGACTCCTGAACATCTAGCGTGTCGAGCGCGATCTCAAACGTAGGATAGCCCTCGTCGGCGACGCGAATCTTGTTGGAGTCGGTTGCCACGGCGATGCCGTCGACGGCGACATCGAGCGAGCCGGCGATAACGTGACCGCCCTCGTGATCGGTGTGATTGCCGCTGATCTCGGAACGCCCGGGCGCGTGCACGTAGAGCACCTGGCGGTCGCCGATGGGGCCAAACTCCTCCTCAAACAGCTTGGTGAGCGTGGCGAGTGTCTTTTCGTCGGGGGCGGTCATGGTGTCTTCCTTTCTTGGCTATCCCGAGTTACCGGGCTTTGCTTATGAGTACGTAAACATATCAAGGTGCGAGGGAGTGGGCGGGAGTCATAACGCTGCTTCCTCGCACCTCGACGAGGGTGGGTTAACAAATCGTCGAGAATCGGTAGACGATCGTCGAGCTAAACGGGTGGTCAGGTGTGCAGACGGGATGTGCCCAATCTGTGTGATGATTGTTGTCAGGCCAAAACTCGGGCTCAAATGCGACGCCGTCGCGAGGACCGTAACTGCAGCCGTCTTTGGTGTCGATATCGCTGAGCCAGTTGCCAGTATACAGATGCGCGCCCGGTGCGGTTACGAAGATGTCGAGCGTGCGGCGCGAGTTTGGATCTTGCAAGCGCAGTGCGTGGCGCGGATCGGCGTCGGGGGTAAAGCCATCCAGGCAGAAACAATGGTCAAAGCCCCGTGCAATCTTGAGCTGCTCGTCGTTCGCCTCGATGTCGCGGCCGAGCGCCTTGGGTGCGCGGAAATCGAATGGCGTGTCGGCCACGGGGCGAACTTCGCCAGAAGAGACGTTGTCCTGGCGCTGAGGGAGGAAAGCCTCGGCGTCGATAGTCGCGACCTGGTCCAGAACCGTGCCGGCATCGTGCCCCGCAAGGTTGAAGTACGTGTGGTTGGTCATGTTGACGAAGGTGTCGGCATCGGTAACGCAGCTTTGCGTGCAGGTGAGCTCTGCGGCACCCGTTGGCCCCGCCTGCAGGACATAGGCAACAGTAAAGGTGCGGTTGCCCGGGAGGCCCAGTTCGCCGTCGGCCAACTTACATGTAAAACTCACCGTGTTGGTAATCTCGTCGACTGTGGCGCTCCACACGCGCTTATGAAGGCCATGCTCAAGGTCGGTGTGCAGATTATTGGTTTTGTCAGGACCATCGTTGCATGCCATCTGATAGACCGTGCCGTCAATCTTGATTTGGCCTTTATCCGTTCGGTTGGCCGAAGGGCCAATAGTTCCGCCGTAGCATGCCGGATTGTCGAAGTAGCCATCGAGGGCATCGAAGCCGAGCACGATGTCGGCAACATCGTTTGAGGCATCGGGAACCTCGATGCCAAGGATGGTCGCGCCATAGTCCATGACACGCACGCGGGCACCCGCGCAAACAAGGTTATAGACCGTAACCGGCGAGCCGCTGGGGGCGGTGCCGAACGGAGTTGTGGTAATCATGAGCGTCCTTTCGAATACGACGCCATAGTCTGCGCGCCCGGAACGCAGACTATCATGGTATCGGTGTGTTTACGCCTTATGTTAACGTACTCATAGCCTGGAACCACGGACTTCTTCGCTTTCCTGCAATCGGTCGAAAATGAGCCGTGAACGGTATTCAGGTGGTGTTGAGGGCGCTGCATAACTGCTGATAGGTATAGTAGAGTACGTTAACATTATCGATAGACAACAAAGCCTCCCGTGTGACCTGCAATTTCGCATGGGGCATTTAGGTTTCCTACAGGAGCGAAGGTGATTTTGTGGCAAGGCGCCCTTCCAATGACACGGGTTCGCGTCCGGTCTCCATGGCCGACGTCGCCCGCGCTGCCGGCGTTTCGCAGCAGACGGTTTCGCGCGTCGCCAACGGCTTGCCCAACGTTAACGAGCAGACGCGCCAGCGCGTGCAGGCCGCTATGCAAGAGCTCGGCTTTCGTCCGAGTTATGCCGGTCGCTCGCTGCGCGACGGTCGCTACCATTCGGTCGGCCTGTGCGTCAACGATGTCACCAAGTTTGGCAACCTCTCAATGATCGACGGCATCGCCAGCGCTGCTCGCGAGCATAATTGCGCCATCACGTTGGTCGAGATGTCCAAGACCGAGGAGTTTTCGCTTGCCGAGGCCACGTGTCGTATGGCCGCATTGCCGGTGGACGGCATCATCATCGGCATGAGCCGCATGGCGCCCGATTTTGAGACGTTTGATCCACTGCCGGGCATTGGCACGGTCATCGTTACCATGTACGCGCACCCGCGGGTGACCACGGTCGATTCCGACCATTACGGCTGCTCGCTATTGCTTATGGATCACCTGTTTGAGCTGGGGCACGAGCAGATTCGCTATATCGGCGGCCCGTCGTTCTCGGTCGACGAGCAATTTCGTCGCGCCGGTTGGCAGGATGCGCTCGAGCGTAAACACATCGAGCCGGCAGAGCCGCTCGAGGGCGACTGGTCTGCCAACAGCGGTTACGAAGCCGGCAGGTATCTGGCCGAGCACGATCACACCATGACGGCGATCTATGCGGCAAACGATCAGATGGCAAATGGCGCGATTGCCGCGCTGCGTGATAGCGGCCTGCGCGTGCCCGAGGACGTGAGCGTGGTGGGCGTCGACGATTCGCTCGATGATTTTGTGGCACACAACGAGCTCACGACCGTGCGATTCGATCTACATCAGCGCGGACGCGAGGTGTTTGAGCATGCGGTTCCCGAGGCGGGTACGGCGGGCAAAACCGTTGCCATCCGTATTCCCGGCCAGCTCATTATTCGACATAGCACGGCGATACTGCGCGCATAGTTTGTGCAGGTCAACGGCAGTATATTCCGCCTCAATTACAATCGGTAAGGATGCTGACGGATAGCCGTGGCTATGAAGGCGAGTGTTATGATAGACGGGTTCTTTTGTCTATCTAGGAGGCTTTGCCTGATGGAGATCACCAAGGATATCCGCTACATCGGTGTCGACGATCACGACATTGACCTGTTCGAGGGCCAGTACGACGTGTCCGAGAACGGCATGGCATACAACAGCTATGTTATCTTGGGCGATAAAATCGCTGTCGCCGATTCAGTCGACGGCGGTTTTGTTGACGAGTGGCTCGGCAACCTCGAGGCCGTGCTCGATGGCCGTACGCCCGACTACCTGGTTGTCCATCACATGGAGCCCGATCACTCCGCCGGTATCGCCGCCTTTATGGAGCGCTATCCCCAGGCACAGATTGTGGCCAGCATGGGCGCCTTCCGCATGATGGTCAACTACTTTGGCACCGACTACCCCGAGCGCAAGATGGTCGTCAAAGAGGGCGACGTGCTCGACCTGGGCGGCCACAGCCTGACCTTTATCGGCGCCCCCAACGTTCACTGGCCCGAGGTAATCTTCTCCTACGAGTCCACCGACAAGGTGCTCTTTAGTGCCGACGGCTTTGGCAAGTTTGGCGCCAACGACATCGAGGATCCCGAGGGGTGGGCTTGCGAGGCTCGCCGCTACTACTTTGGCATCGTCGGTAAGTTCGGCAAGTTCGTGCAGGCCGTGCTCAAGAAGGCCGCCGACCTGGACATCCAAATCATCTGCCCGCTCCACGGCCCCGTGCTGACCGAGAACCTGGGCTACTACCTCGACACCTATAACACCTGGTCGAGCTATCAGCCCGAGGACGAGGGCATCACGATTGCCTATGCGAGCGTGTATGGCCATCTGAAGGCTGCCGTCGAGGAGCTCGCATCTGCGCTTGAGGCTCGCGGCCAGAAGGTCTCCGTCTTTGACCTGGCTCGCGACGACATGGCCGAGGCCGTTGAGGATGCGTTCCGCTACGACCGTCTGGTGCTCGCCTCCATTACCTATCAGGGCGAGATCTTCCCGTGCATGAGCACCTTTATCCACACGCTCGCCGAGCATGCCTACCAGAACCGCACCGTGGCGCTTGTCGAGTCCGGTTCCTGGGCGCCCGCAGCTGCCAAGGTTATGACCAAGGAGCTCGAGGGCATGAAGGACATCACCCTGACGCAGAACAAGGTGACTGTGCTGGGCTCGCTCAACGACGCCTCGCGCGCTCAGATCGAGGCCCTTGCCGACGAGCTGTCCAAGTAGCGACACATTCACTTTTGACGCTCAGCCATCACAACCACCACAAAGGGGACAGGCACCTTTGTGGTGGTTTTTATTTAGTTGGCGGCGATGATGAGTGCTGGACGTGCGCCGTCGGCGGTCTTGGCGATTGAGGTGGCGACGGCGCCTTCGGGGTCTCGGTCCATCACGATGGCGTCGACATCGGTCAGCTCGGCAAAACGGTACATGCCGCGTCCGTTGACCTTACTGGCGTCCATGAGGGCGACGCTTTGATGGGCTGCGGCGATCATAGCCGTTTTGGTCTCGGCCATCTGCGGAAAGTCGGTCGTAAAGCCGCAGCCGGGAACAAAAGCGCCAGGGCACATGACGGCCAGATCGGCATGGACCATTTGGAGCGCCTGCATGGTAAGTGGACCGTACAGATAACGATGGCCTTTGCGCAGCGCCCCGCCCAGCATGACGACATCGACTGAGGGCATGCTCTCGTCGATGTAATCGGCAATGGTAATGTCTGCTGTGATGACGGTGATACCGTCGCGTTGATCGAGGAGCCGGACGAACTCGAGCGCCGTGGTGCCCGAGTCGACGAGCAGCGTGTCGCCGTCATTGACGAGCTCGATGGCGCTTTGCGCGATGGCCTGCTTGGCGGCGACGTTGACATTGATGCGGCGATCCTGCGTGGAGACGGTCAGGCGCTTGTGAAGCGAAACGGCACCACCATGTGTGCGGCGCAGCTTGCCTGCTTCGGCGAGCGCGTCCAGGTCGGCGCGGGCGGTGACGGAGGACACGCCAAAGGTCTGGGCGATTTCTGCTACCTGCACCGAGGCGTTGTGCTCGAGCATTTCCATGATGGCGGCGCGGCGTTCGTCGGCAAAAGCACGGTTGGTAGCTTGGGTCATGTCTGCTCCATTCTCGGCTAAATTTGCAGGAATTGTGTTGACTCTATTTTCGTTCATTTTCTTTTTGAGTAAGAAAACACCTTTCGATTACTTATCTTTTCTATAAAAGAAAGACGCTCAACGCCCAAAATTCAATATCGAACACGCCCACTCGGCTCCAATTCCTTCCGTTTACTTTTCAAAAACGACGGTATTGACCTGCATGGGCTCAATATCTCGCACGTGCAAAGACGCTGAATTTCATACAATGAGCGCAGTAAAACGCAAGGTAAAACGCCTTGTGAACAACTACGCCCGATGTCCAGATGCGGGCGAGGGAGAGGAGCAAACGCTCATGGCACTTGTTACCACCGAAAAGATGCTCAAGGACGCTCAGGCCGGCCACTACGCCGTCGGCGCGTTCAACGTTGAGAACCTCGAGTTTGTTATGGCCGTTCTGGCTGCTGCCGAGGAGACCAAGTCCCCCGTCATCATGCAGACCACCCCGGGCACCATCAAGACCGCTGGTCTGGACTACTTCTACGGCATGGTCAAGGCTGCCGCCGAGCGCGCTTCCGTGCCCGTCGCCCTGCACCTCGATCACGGCGATGGCTATGACCGCTGCATGCAGGCTTTCCGCACTGGCTACACCTCTGTCATGATTGACGGTTCGCACGAGTCTTTCGAGGACAACATCGCTCTGACCAAGTCCGTCGCTGACGCTGGCCGCGCCATGGGCGTGCCCGTCGAGGCCGAGCTCGGTAAGGTTGGCGGCAAGGAGGACGACGGTCCTGCGGTTGAGGGCGAGAGCCCCTACACCGATCCGGCCGAGGCCAAGGAGTTCGTCGAGCGTACCGGCTGCACCTCCCTTGCAATTGGCGTTGGCACCAGCCACGGTGTGTACACGAGCGATCCGCACATCGAGCAGTCCGTGGTCAAGGCCATTCGCGACGCCGTCGACGTGCCGCTGGTTCTGCACGGCACTTCCGGTGTGCCCGATGAGCAGGTTGCCGAGGCTGTGAAGAACGGCATCTGCAAGGTCAACTACGCCACCGAGCTGCGTCAGGCCTACACCAAGGGCTTCATGGCCTACATGGCCGAGAACCCCGCCTGCTTCGACCCCAAGAAGCCGGCCAAGGAGGGCATGCGTGAGATCACCGAGCTGGTTAAGATCCGCATGACCAACCTCAACTCTGTGGGCAAAGCAGAGTAACAGCAAGGGTACTCCGATCCCACCGGACGGCTTGGGCGGGTCCCCGTACTTAGTTTCCAAAACGTCCTCGCGCATGAAGGCCCCCGTTGCCTCGCTTCTACGAAGCGTTGGCAACGGGGGCCTTCGCGCTGCGGAATGATTTTGGAAACTAAGTACGGGGACCCGCCCAAGCCGTCCTGCTCGATCGCCCTTGTGGTGTTGGGGCTGAAAGGGTGGGGCGCGGGGGTTACTTGGTTGTTAGGGTTAGCAGGTCGTTGGGGGTTTTGAGGTTGTAGGTGGCGTTTGGGATGTCTTGGTGTGATCCCCATGCCGCTCTGGCAAAACTGACCCCTGCCGAAGTTGCGCATTGTTCGTCGTAGACGGTGTCGCCAACGTAGACGACGTTGCCAGGATTCGCGCCCGTACGCCGGAGATATTCGAGCATGGGTGCGGGCGAAGGCTTGTGCTCGGTTGTGTCTTCGACAAGGATGATGTGTTCAAAAAACTTATCGAAGCCAAGAGGTGCTATTTCTTCTGCGTATTCGTCGCGCGCACGTGAGGAGACAATGCCAAGATTGCAACCGCTATCGGCGAGTTTTGCGATGACTTCAAGCAAACCTGGAAACACGCTGATGGTGCTTTTAAAGCTGGCGGCAACTTGGCACCAGCGATCCAACGTTGCTTGCGAGTAGATTCCAAGTTTCTCAAGGGCATTCTTGCCGGGTATGCCGAGGGCAAATTCAAGCTCGTTTCGTGGGAGCGTTTTGCCGGTCTTTTCTTGGACAATCTGGGCAAGCGATGACAGAACGCTTTCTTCTGTATCTGCCAATGTTCCATCAACATCAAACACGATATGGTCAAAGTGCTTCATATGGTTGCTCCTATCTGTTGTTTGCCTGCAAGTTTGATGCAGTGACAGAAGAAGGGCTAGCGGGATTTCTGCCTGGTACTATCGAAATTCTGCCTCACTGCTCGATAGCTCGAAGGAGTGCATCCCATTTGTTCTTTAAATACCTGCCCTAGATGGCTTGCTGTCGCAAATCCGCATTGCCGAGCGATTGCCTGCACCGTTCGCGTGGTGTGCGCCAAAAGTTCGCAAGCACGGTTGATGCGGTATGCGCGTAGATATGCCGCCGGGGTCGTTCCTGCGCAAGCTTCGATAATGCGGTAACACTCTCTTTCGCTTACGCCGGCTGCAGATGCCATCTGGGGCACATCTATAGCGGCTGCATAGTTTGCGCGGATAAAGTCCAGGATTGCCTTGAACTGTACGTCGCGGCCGGTCATCCAAGAGGCGCCGTCGGAGGAAAAGAGCGGTTC
>NZ_JADNDZ010000025.1 GCF_015552075.1 Collinsella aerofaciens | reverse complement strand
GGCATGACCAGAAGGTCTATGCCGTCCTCTTTTCATGCCAATTTGTTCGCTCTGGCGCCCGCTCGCTGGCATTGCCAAAACATCGACGTTGCCGTGGTCCTAAGTAGTCATTGGGGACGTTTTTGTTTGACTAGTCGTTTAAGAACGTCCCCGATGACTATTTGAATTGCTAATTTGTGCGGGTTGTGGTTTTGTGACCTGCTGAAATTTAGGATACTGTACATCTGTACGTTAACTCATCTTCGTAGTATATTGCTACCCGCAAAACTCAACACCATTGTGCTTTGAGACGTTAAAGCGCCTACTACAATGGTTGTCGATAGTACGATTCGATTTAACGACAGGATGGATGGTCCAAGCGTGAGTCTCGGCAGCAAACTATCCAATGCAAAGGTGTCCTTTGCGATATTTAAGCGCGACATTAAGCGACTGCTTGTGAACCCCGTCGCCCTGGTGGTTACCCTAGGCGTGTGCGTTATTCCCTCGCTGTATGCCTGGTATAACATCGTGGCAAACTGGGATCCGTATGGAAACACCCAAGGCATCAAGATTGCTATCGCCAACAACGATCGAGGCACCCAAAACGACTTGGTGGGTGAGCTCAACGCTGGCGACAAAGTGGTCGACCAGCTCAAGGAGAATCATCAGTTGGGCTGGACGTTCGTCGACTCGACGGCCGATGCCAAGGAGGGCGTCGAGAGCGGCGAGTACTATGCCGCTATCGTGATTCCCAAGAACTTCTCGGATAACCTGGTTTCGATGCTCGACGGCAACTACCATCAGCCCAAGCTCACGTACTACGTCAATGAGAAGAAGAGCGCCATTGCGCCCAAGGTTACCGATACCGGTGCAAACACCATCGAGGAGCAGATCAACTCGGAATTTGTCTCTACGGTAGGCAAGACTGTTGCCGGTATCGCCAAGGATGCCGGTGTCGATTTAAAGGACAAGGCAACCCAGACTCAGGACTCGCTGGCAAGTTCGGTGTCCGAGGCGTCCGACACCTTGGGCGAGGTGCGCGATTCGATTGGCGATATGAATGCCGCCATCGATAAGACGAGTGGCGCTATCGCCTCGGCTGATGCGGCACTTGCCGGCTTGCAAGGCCAGGCACCGTCGCTGACGCAGGCGATCTCCCAGGGCAACGACCTGCTGAGCGAAGCTCGCACCACGGCGGGCAACTCCATCACCTCGCTCTCCAAGGCGCTCTCGGAAGGCAGCCTTGCGCTCACCAAGACGTCGGCCTCTGCGAACGCTGCCATCGGCAAGCTGACGGGCGCGGTTACATCTACGACCACCCGTATCGACAACTCGCTCGAGTCTCTTCAAGCGACGATCGACCACAATAAGGCCGTTATCGGGCACTTGGAGATTCTCGCCAATGACACGTCGACAGGTTCCGAGGAAATTGACGCGCGCATTGTATCGACCATCGATTTGCTTCGAGAGCAGAATGAAAAGCTTCAGAGCATCAAGGACGGTCTGTCCGCGCAGTCGTGCGCCATGGCGAATGACGCAGCGGCTGTTTCGGGTGCCAGTGACGCTATCAATAACGCAATTCATACCGGTGCGACCAACCTTGGCCAAGCCCAGACGGACTTGGGCCAAAACGCGCTGCCGAAGGCCTCGAGCGCGCTCGACTCTTTTGCTGCCGTTTCGGGCGACCTGACCGGTATCGTCTCGGGTATGACACCTACACTTGCAAATGCGCGCGGCACGTTGGCGCAGCTTAGCGCTACGCTCGGCCAGGCCAAGACCACGCTGTCCCAGACCGATTCCTCGCTTGCCAAGGTCCAGGACAAGCTTGCAACCGCCGCCAATGACATCGCGGCGCTGCAGACCTCCGAGTCCATGGGCGAGCTGGCCGATCTGATGGGCGTCGATGTCAATGACGTGGCAGATTTCATGGCGTCTCCGGTTGAGTTGACGTCCAAGTCAATCTATCCGGTCAAGAGCTTTGGCTCGGGCATCGCTCCCTTCTACACCAATCTGGCGCTTTGGGTGGGCGGCTATGTGCTCATCGCCATTTACAAGCTCGAGGTCGACCGTGAAGGTGTTGGCAGCTTTACGGCGCGCCAAGGCTACTTTGGCCGCTGGTTGCTCATGGTGATCCTGGGCGCGTTGCAGGCCATCATCGTTACGGTAGGCGATCTGGTGATTGGCGTGCAGTGCGTCAGCCCGCTGCTGTTCGTGCTGGGCGGCATCGCCATTTCGTTCACCTACGTCAATATCATCTATGCGCTGTCCACCACGTTTAAGCATATCGGCAAGGCTATCGGCGTCATTCTCGTCATCGTGCAGATCCCGGGTTCGTCGGGCATGTACCCCATCGAGATGATGCCCGGCTTCTTCCAGTGGCTGCACCCGCTGCTGCCCTTTACCTACGGCATCAATCTGCTGCGCGAGACGGTCGGCGGCATGTATTCGTTCAACTACCTGTTTAACCTGTGCATTCTGGGCGTGTTCTTGATCGTGGCGCTCTTTATCGGCCTGCAGCTGCGTCCGCTGCTGCTCAACCTTAACCTGCTCTTTGATAAACAGCTTTCCACGACCGGTATGATGATTTGCGAGTCCAACGACCTGCCGCGCCAGCGCTACTCGCTGCGCACGGCCATGCGTGTCATGCTCGATTCCGATTCGTACCGTCGCGAACTGCTCGATCATGCGGTCGCCTTTGAACATCGCTACCCGTACTACATCAAGGGCGGTTTTGCCGCCGTGGTGGGCGTTCAGGTCCTGCTCTTTGTCCTGTCGACGGTTCTCGATATCGACAATAACGGCAAGATCATCCTGCTTGTCATTTGGATCATCTCGGTTATTGCCATCTGCGGCTGGCTTATCAATATCGAATATATCCGCGCGAGCCTCAATACCCAGATGCGCATCTCGGCGCTTTCGGATGAGGACCTGCGTCGCGAGATGCGCGAACACACGGCCGCCATTCCTGCCGCCCGCCACATGTTTGGCCTCAACGCCAGCGAGCGTGGTGCCAAGGGCTGCGATCAGTCCACGGGCCGCTTGCCGCATATCGGCCCACACCATAAATCTCAGGGCAGCGACAGCACAGCCACAAATGATGGAGATACCACCGCGCTTGGCAAGCACTCCAAAGGAGGTGAGGCATAAATGAAGAACATCCTGCATCTGTTTAAGCGCGATGTCCAAAACGTGTCTCGCTCCGTGATCGGCTTGATTGTCGTGATGGGCCTCATTATCGTGCCGTGTCTGTACGCGTGGTTTAACATCGCCGGCAGCTGGGATCCGTACGGCAACACCGGCAATCTTAAGATCGCCGTGGTCAACACCGACGAGGGCTACGAGAGCGATCTGATTCCCGTCGAGGTCAACGTGGGCGAAAACGTAACCGCCACCCTGCGCGGCAACGAGAACTTCGACTGGGTTGTCCTCAACGACCGCGAAAAGGCAATTGAGGGCGTTAAGTCGGGCGCGTACTATGCTGCCGTCGTTATCCCCAAAACGTTTAGCGCTGACATGATGACGCTTTTCTCGACCGACGTGAAACACGCCGATATCGAGTTTTACGAGAACCAGAAGGCCAACGCCATCGCGCAGATCGTGACCGAGAAGGGTTCGAGCGCCGTTCAGAACCAGGTTAACGAATCTTTTACCGAGACCATTACGAGCATCGGTCTTAAGACGGTGTCCAGCCTGCTCGATTACATGAGCACCGACCAGGTCAGCAACTTTATCGCCAACCTGTCATCGACGCTCGGTGACTCGGTCCAGGACCTGCAGGACGTTCAGGCCAGCGCAACGTCGCTGGCGGGCATTTTGAGCTCTACGTCCGATTCGCTGACGTCGGCGAGCGGTATGCTCCAGCAGACGGGTACGGTCGACGAGTCGACCAAGCAGTTGATGGAGCACGCCAAGAGCGGCATGAGCGATTCCAAAGAAGCGCTGAAGGCCGCCAACGACGCCATCAACGCCGCGATTGACGGAAGCGCGGGCTCGTTCGACAACGTGTCCGCCGAGCTTGCGAAGGCATTCGATGCCGCGAATCAGCATGTCGACCTTACGGTGTCTCAGCTCAACGATGCCGCGGCGGCGCTCAATACACGTGCCAAGGATATCGATGAGATGGCCGATCAGCTCCGCAGCCTTGCCGACCAGGTGAGCGATGAGAATTTGAAGGGCGGCCTCAAGTCCGCCGCGACGTCGCTGGACAGAATCGCCGTTGAGTACCGCAACAATGCCGAGGATCTGGCGGCCACCGCGAAGTCTCTCTCCGATAGCATGGCCGAGGTCAACAACTCGCGTGCCGAGGTCGATCAGGCCATCGCCGATGCCAAGGCCGGTATCGCGGGTGCCAAATCCGATTACGATTCCACGTTCTCGGTTAAGGCCAAGGAGCTCAAGAAGACCGTCTCGGGGGTTCTGGATTCACTGAATGGTATTTCGGGCGATCTGGATAGTGCCGTAGACGACCTGACCGACGCATCCGGTTCGCTGGCAAAGGGCCTCTCTAAGGCTGCAAAGCTGGTCAACAAGGCTTCCGATCAGCTGGGCGAGGCGTCGGACAAGATCAGCGCGTTTAAGGACGAGCTCGACGGCGCCTTGATGTCGGATGACCTCGCTACGATCAAGACGATGATCGGCAATGATCCCGAGGGTCTGGCCGTGTCGCTTTCCGGCCCCGTCGCGCTCGACCGCAAGCCGGTCTATCCGATTCGCAATTACGGTTCGGCCATGGCGCCGTTCTACACGATTCTGTCGCTATGGGTCGGCTCGATCGTACTGGCGGCCATGATGAAGGTCTCGGTTGACGATGAGCTCATCAACGAGCTCATCCCCGTGCGCCTGCACGAGATCTACCTGGGTCGTTACCTGTTCTTTGGCGGTTTGGCCCTGCTACAGGCGACGCTCGTGTGCGCGGGCGACATCCTGTTCTTTGGCATTCAGTGCGACAACCCGCTGCAGTTTGTGTTGGCGGGCTGGGTCGCGAGTCTCGTGTTCTCCAATATCGTCTACACGCTTACGGTGTCGTTTGGCGATATCGGCAAGGCGCTCGCTGTCGTGCTGTTGGTCATGCAGGTCGGTGGTTCGGGCGGCACATTCCCCATCGAGATGACCGGCCCTGTGTTCCAGGCGATCTATCCGTTCTTGCCGTTCACTCACGGTATCAACGCCATGCATGCCGCCATGGCTGGCGCCTACCATATGGAGTACTGGGTTGAGCTGGGTATTCTGGCGAGCTATCTGGTTCCGTCGCTAGCCCTGGGCGTCGTCTTCCGCCGTCCGGTCATCAAAGCCAACGACTGGATTATCGAAAAGCTGGAGTCGACAAAGCTAATTTGATGCGGCAGCGTTAACGCTGATGCAGCGTCGGCCGGTCCGCCGTTCGGTAGAACGGCGGAACAAAACGCTTTAGCGGGCTGGATTGCGTGGGTTGCTTGGTTGTTGCTACAGTAGCGGGGCGTGCCGGGGGTCCGGTGCGCCCCGTTTTTATTTGACCATGAGGCGGCACGCAGCCATACGCGTGCGGACACCACGCCCAGATTGAGTGTGAGGATGTTCCATGGCCCAATACGCTGCCAACGAAATCGAAAACATGCCCGATAGCCCTGTTGCTCGCGATGACCTGGGTGCGGGCGGCACCTCCCGTGGCGCCGGTGCTCGCTCGCCGCTGTTCTGGAAAGTTCTACTGCTTTCGGTGGCGATTATCTGGGGCTACTCCTTTACCACTATGAAGGACGCGCTCGACACCATCCCGGTGTTCGAACTGCTCTATGTTCGCTTTCTTCCCGCAGCGCTGGTCATGTTTGTTATCTTTCGCAAGCGCATCGCCGCCCACCTTAACGCTCGCAATCTGATTGTTGGTCTGAGCATGGGCGCGCTCATGTGGGCAGCCTATGCCTTGCAGACGGTCGGTCTGGCTCAGACCACGGCGGGTAAGAACGCTTTTTTGACGGGCACCTATTGCATTTTGGTCCCGTTCGCGAGCTATTTCCTAAGCGGCGAAAAGCTCACTCGCTACAACTTGGGCGCCGCATTGCTCTGTCTGGCGGGCATTGGCCTGGTGGCGCTCGATAGCGTCGAGTTCAACATCGGTGATGCCATCACGCTGGGCGGTGCGGTTTTCTTTGCTGTTCAGATGTCGGTGACGGCCAAGTACGGTCGCAAAATGGACATCAACGTCATCACGTTTTGGATGTTTGTGGGCAACGGCGTGCTGAGCCTGGTCTCGTCGCTGCTATTCGAGACCCAAGCGCCTCTGTCCGTGTGGACGCCGAGCTTTATCGGCGTGATGACCTTTCTCTCGGTGGGCTGCACGTGCGTGGCGCTGCTCATCCAAAACGTCGGCTTGGCGCACGTCCCGGCCTCGACGGGCTCATTGCTCCTATCGATGGAGTCCCCTTCGGGCGTGTTGTTTTCGGTGCTGCTGATGGGGGAGGCGCTCACCTCGCGTCTGCTTGCCGGCTTCGTCCTCATCTTCTTGTCGATCATCTTGAGCGAGACACATTTCGATTTTTTGCGCCGAAATAATTGCGCGCAATTGTAAACAACTTGTTGCGTCGCCCTCCTGGGGCGGCGTTTTGTATGTAACGCCCTTACAGTTATGCCTTGCACTTTAGACCATCAAAGTGCTTGCAGCACAAATAATACTGGAGGGCATCTATGGCACCAGCTCTGTCCGATTTTCAACCGCAACCAGCGCCCAAGGCCACCCCGGCAGCGCAAGCCGCTATCGGTGACGGTCTTGTTGCCGAGGCTCAAGCTTTTGCAGACAAGCTTGCTGCGTGGCGCCACGACCTGCACCAGACGCCCGAGTTGGGTAATCGCCTTCCGCAAACCTCTGCGTATATCCAGGCACGTCTGACCGAGATGGGCATCCCGTTTGTCACGCTCGTCGACGGCTCCTGTGTTGTGGGCTTAATCGGTGCCGGTGCGGCCGTGGCGGCCCAGGGCAACGGTACGTGCACGGACGATCAGGCCGGCACGGTCATCATGCTGCGCGGCGACATGGATGCCCTTCCCGTCGCGGAAGAGTCGGGCGAGCCTTTCGCCTCTGTCAACGGCTGCATGCATGCTTGCGGCCACGATATGCATGCGACGGCTCTGCTTGGTGCCGCCCGCCTGCTCAAGGCTCGCGAGGCCGAGCTTGTCGATGCCAATGCCACGGTTAAGCTGCTGTTTCAGCCGGGCGAGGAAACCTTTGAGGGCGCCCGCGCTGCCATTGCCGATGGCCTGCTGCAGAACCCGCGTCCCCAGGCGGCTTTCGCCATGCATGTTAACAGCCAATCGCCGCTCGGCTTGGTGCTCTATGGAAGCCCGGCGCTTTCGGGCGTGTACGGTTTCCGCATTACACTGCAGGGCAAGGGCGGCCATGGCTCGAGCCCCGAGATCTGCATCGACCCCATCACGGCCGGCGTCCATGTGCATCTGGCGCTTCAGGAGCTCATCTCCCGCGAGGTGCCGGCGGCCAAGGAGGTCGCGCTTACCGTTGGCAAGTTCGCTGGCGGTCAGGCGGCAAACGTCATTCCCGACACCTGCGTGCTCGAGGGAACGCTGCGTGGCTTCGATGTCGAGCTCATGGCGCATCTTAAGAGCCGCATTGCCGAGGTCGTCAATGGCGTCGCGGCAACGTATCGTACGCCGGCGACCATCGAGACGCTCTCGGATGTTCCGCCACTCGTACTCGATGACGATATGACCCAGGCATCGCTGGGCTATGTGGGTGCGACATTGCCCAAGGCAGCTTTCCTGCCGTTGTTCCACGCCATGGCGAGCGAGGACTTTGCGCTTATCTCGAGCGAGATCCCGAGCGCGTACTTTACCGTGGGCGCCGCTGTAACCGATACGGATGAGCATTTTGCCCAGCACCATCCCAAGGCGCGCTTTAACGATGCCGAGCTGCCGCTCGGTGCCGCGGCCTATACCGCCGTCGCTTTGGGCTATATCGCCGACCACCGGTAGCACCCAACCTTGCCTTTCAAGCCTGCGGGCATGGCCGTAAGGCCTATGCCCTTGTCTTTCAAGGCAATCTTGGGCACTACCGGCGCCCGGCGCCGGCTATTCGTTTGTTAAATAAGGAGCAGTATGTCCCGGCAACGCAAGTTCTTCCCCGGCTGGCTCGTGGTGGCCTCCGGCTTTGTGATCATGGCCACGTGCTACACGATTTTCGTCAACTGCATGAGCCTGTTCCAGCCGCTTATCGTCAGCGACTTGGGCATTTCTCTTGCTCAGTACAACATTTCTAACGCCATCTCCACGGTGGTGAGCGTTGTCGGCTCGCTTGTCATCGGCCATGTTGCCGACAAGGTTAGTGGTCGCGTTTTGGGCTCCCTCACTGTTATCGCCACCTCTGCCGTTCTTGCCGGCATGAGCTTTGTCGGTGAGCTGTGGCAGGTCTACGTGCTCTTTGCCGTTTCGGGCTGCTTTGCCGTCGCCTCGACCCGCCTGCTCATCAGCCTTGTGACCGCCAACTGGTTTACGGCCAAGCGAGGCCTTGCCATCTCCATCGCACTTTCGGGCTCGGGCTTTGGTGGGGCCATTCTCTCGCCGATCGTGAGCTCGCTGATCGTGAGCGTTGGCTGGCGTTCCGCCTTCCTGGTGCTCGCGGCTATCTGTATGGTGGCGGCGCTGCCCATCACGGCCTATTCCTTCCGCACCAAGCCTTCCGAGATCGGTCTTAAGCCGCTCGGCGAGAACCCGGGCGATCCGTCCGTCTCGACGGCTGGCGACAAGGACGAGTACACGGCGCCCGAGGTTAACGTTGGCTGGTCTCGCATCAAGAAGAGCCCGGCGTTTTGGCTGCTTGTCGTCGCCTTCCTCTTTATGGGCCTCGTTAACGGCGCCATCTTGCCCAACCAGGTTACCAACATGACGAGCGTTACCGTCAACGGCGCCAAGATCGTCACGGGCGGTCACGATCCCATGTGGGCGGGCACTGTGCTTTCGGCCTACATGGTCACCGTCGTTATCGCCAAGATTTCGC
Source organism: Collinsella aerofaciens (assembly GCF_015552075.1). Classification (GTDB taxonomy): domain Bacteria; phylum Actinomycetota; class Coriobacteriia; order Coriobacteriales; family Coriobacteriaceae; genus Collinsella; species Collinsella aerofaciens_Y. The sequence continues at coordinate 20,119 of NZ_JADNDZ010000025.1, read as the reverse complement.
TCGGCGCCATCTACGATCGCTTTGGCCTGCGCTTTGGCAACGTGCTGGGATCCGTTGCGTGCATTATCGCCTGCGTTGCTCTGTGCTTCCCCGCAACCGACCTCGGCCCCATCGTGGCCGCTGTGAGCTTTGGTATCGGAACGTGCATGGGCACCATCACGCCTACCATCGCCGCGTCCAAGCAGTTTGGCATGGCCGACCTCGGCAAGGTCACGGGCACCATTACCTCGCTCGAGATGGTCGGCGGCACCGTGGGTGCCATTGTCTCGGGTGTGCTGTTCGATGCCACGGGCTCCTTTGCGAGCGCCTGGATTGTGTGCCTGGCGTGCTCCGTGGTCATGCTCGTGTTCCTGCTGGCATCCGAGCCCATCGCCGCCAAGCTGCGCGCGAGCGTGGCGGGGGAGTAGACGTCCATCGCTCTTTACTGTTCGCCCCGTTCTGTCCGTGGCTGCCCTGGAAGCCGAATGGATGCTCGTACCATCATTCGGTTTCCAAGGCGGCCACGGGCCTACGAAATGATCCGCTTTCCTCCGTCCCCAACAGATCACGTGATCCGAAGGGGACGGAGGAAAGCGGATCACAAACAGCGGCGGCGCGTCTGGCCGAACGAGCCCCCATACCCTCGTTCGGTCAGACGCGCCGCCGCGTTTTGTTTTTGTGCCGTATAATGACCACTACCTATGACGCGATACAAAAGAAAGGTGTTTGCCCATGCAGGCACAGAAGGCGGAGGGGACCCGCGACCTTATCGGCGCCGAGATGCGCGCCTGGCAAAAGATGCAGCAGATTGCGGCCGGCGTGTTCGAGCCGTTTGGTTTTAAACCCATCGAGACGCCCGCGATCGAGCAGGTGGACGTGTTTGTTCACGGTATCGGCCAGTCGACCGACGTCGTGCGCAAGGAGATGTTCCGCGTGTTTAGCGGCGCCAACCTGGAGCGCGTTTTTACCGAGGGTACCGACACCAAGCTCAAGCCCAAGCAGCGCCTGGCCCTTCGTCCCGAGGGCACGGCCGGTGTGGTGCGCGCCGTCGTGGAGAACAACCTGGTGCCCCAGGGCTCCACGCCGTTTAAGGCCTATTACGCCGAGGCCATGTTCCGCGGCGAGCGTCCTCAGAAGGGTCGCCTGCGCCAGTTCCACCAGGTGGGCATCGAGTGGCTCGGCGCTCCCGATCCGGCTGCCGACGCCGAGTGCATCATCATGCTCATGGAGTTCTACAAGCGTCTTGGTTTCGATCTTTCCAAGCTCCGTCTGCTCATTAACTCGATGGGCGATGCCCAATGCCGTCCGGCCTATCGCGAGCAGGTCAAGCAGTTTATCCTCGATCACGCCGACGAGATGTGCGACGAGTGCCGCGAGCGCGCCGAGCTCAACCCGCTGCGCGCTTTCGACTGCAAGAACGACCACTGCCGCGAGATCATGGCCGACGCCCCGCTGATGGGCGACAACCTGTGCGACGAGTGCCGCGAGCACTACGAGCAAGTCAAGCGCTATCTGGATGCGGCGGGTATCGAGTATGTCGAGGACCCCACCTTGGTGCGTGGCCTGGACTACTACACCCGTACCGTCTTTGAGGTCGAGGCTCCCGGTGCCGGTGTCGGCTCCATCGGTGGCGGCGGTCGCTACGACGGCTTGGTCGAGCTCGAGGGTGGCAAGCCCACGGCAGGCGTCGGCTTCGCTGTCGGTTTTGAGCGTGCGCTGCTGGCCCTTCAGGCCTTTGGTAACGACTTGGGTGCCGAGGAGGCCCCGTGCGTCTACGTTGCCAATGCCGGCAAGGAGCTGCGCCAGAACGTCTTTGCCATCACGCAGGAGCTTCGCGCCGCTGGCATCGTGACCGAGGCCGACTACCAGGGTCGTTCGCTCAAAGCTCAGTTTAAGCAGGCCGACAAGGTGGGCGCCAAGCTCATTTTGGTCCTGGGTGGCGACGAGCTTGCCGCCGGCAAGGTCAAGGTGCGCGACATGGAGAGCCATGACGAGGTACTCGTCGATCTGGCCAACGTTGTCGAGGCGGTTCGCGAGCGCCTGTAGCGCATCTTTTTGAGCTGCGGGCCTGCTATCGTGCCCTGCTCATGAAGAGCGATTGTTACGGGGGTGTTTCGCTTTTATGCGGAATGCCCCCGTTTGCGTATGCCGCCCACCGAGAAATACGACCATTTAGGGCAAAAACCCTTGCAATGCAGAAAATACTTTTGTGTGGTAAAGCGCAATCAGCGCCGAAAGTTTTTGCCGAGTGCCTATAATGAATATCGCATGTTACGTGCATAGAAGGAGGAATGGGAGGAAACGTGGCTGAGAACCTAAGCAACCAGTCTGTACCCGAAGCCGCGGCGCGCGTCGCTGCCGTGGTCAACCGCCTCGTTAACCGAATCGGCTCGAATGCCGAGTCCAGGGAGCGTCTCGCCGAGATCGAGATCCCCGAGGAGCTGCGCGATAATCTGGCGCTGTTCCTGCGCCTGGAGCGCCGTGTGCTTAGCGAGTATGATCCCGAGATCGCGGACCTGTTCGACAAGATTCTGTCGGCCGAAATCGTGGCCAATGCCGGCAACCCCGGTAGCCGTGCCGCTGACGAGGCCGTCGACGAGCAGGGCGTGCCCACCGCCGACGAGCCCACCGCCGTGGCGTTTCGCGAGGTCGTCGATCTGATCGATAGTCTGCCGCTCGATAAGCAGCAGGTTATCGTCCGCGCCTTTACGAGCTTCTTCCACCTGGCAAACCTGTCGGAGGAGAACTACCGTGTGGCGCAGCTGCGCGAGCGCGAGGCCGGTGCGTCGACTGATACCGAGGTCGATCCCGCCAACGAGCTTACCGTCGCCTATCACCAGCTGGTGAATGAGCTGGGCGTCGAGGGCGCCAACGAGCTGCTCGGCAAGCTTGAGTTCCATCCCGTCTTTACCGCGCATCCCACCGAGGCCCGTCGTAAGGCCGTCGAGGGCAAGATTCGCCGTATCTCCAACCTGCTGGAGGAGCGTCCGCGTCTGGGCGGCTCCGACCTGGTGGAAAACGAGCGCCATATGCTGCAGGAGATCGACGCCCTGGTGCGTACGAGCCCCATCGCGCTCAAGAAGCCCACGCCGGTCGAGGAAGCCGATACCATCATCGACATCTTCGATAACACGCTGTTCGACGTTATCCCCGTCATCTATCGTCGCTTTGACGACTGGGTGCTGGGTGATAAGGCCGGTACCGTGCCGCCGCTGTGCCCGGCATTCTTCCATCCCGGCAGCTGGATCGGTTCCGACCGCGACGGTAACCCCAACGTCACCGCCAAGGTGAGCCGTGAGGTCGCCGCCAAGTACTTCACCCACATGGTGCTCAAACTCGAGGACAAGTGCCGCCGCATCGGCCGCAACCTCACGCTCGAGGCCACCTACAGCAAGCCGTCGGCCGAGCTCATCAACCTGTGGAACCATCAGGTCGAGATGAGCACCCAGTACACGGCCCGCGCCGAGCTGATCTCCGAGCACGAGCCGCATCGCGCCGTCATGCTCGTCATGGCCGACCGTCTGAACGCCACCGTGCGCCGTATCACCGACACCATGTACCACAGCGCCGATGAGTTCCTGGATGACCTGCGCGTCGTCCAGCGCTCGCTGGCCGCCTGCGGTGCCGTCCGTGCTGCCTACGGCCCGGTCCAGACCATCATTTGGCAGGTCGAGTCCTTCGGCTTCCATATGGTCGAGATGGAGTTCCGTCAGCACTCCGTGGTGCACGCCCGCGCCCTCAAGGATATCCACGAGAACGGTATCCATGGCGACCTGCAGCCCATGACGCGCGAGGTCATCGATACTTTCCGCGCTATCGGCTCCATCCAAAAGCGCTATGGCAAGAAGATGGCGCACCGCTACATCATCTCGTTCACCAAGAGCGCCCAGCATGTGGCCGACGTCTTTGAGCTTGCCCACCTGTCCTTTGCACACGAGGAGGATGTCCCCGAGCTTGACGTGATCCCGCTGTTCGAGCAGCTCGAGGACCTCGAGGGCTGCGTCGACGTGCTCGACCAGATGCTTACGCTGCCCGTGGTGCAAAAGCGCCTTGCCCAGACCAACCGCCGCATGGAGGTCATGCTGGGCTATTCCGACTCCTCCAAGGACGCCGGTCCTACCACGGCCATGCTCGCGCTGCACTCCGCGCAGGAGCGCATTGCCAAGTGGGCCGAGAAGAACGATATCGACCTGGTGCTCATGCACGGTCGCGGCGGTGCCGTGGGCCGTGGCGGCGGCCCGGCCAACAAGGCCGTGCTGGCGCAGCCCAAGGGTTCAGTCAACTGCTTCTTTAAGCTCACCGAGCAGGGCGAGGTCATCTTTGCCCGTTACGGTAACCGCACGCTGGCTCAGCGCCATGTTGAGTCCGTTGCCGCCGCAACGCTTTTGCAGTCGGCCCCGAGTGTCGAGAAGACCAACACCGAGACCACGCAGAAGTTCTGGGATATGGCCGAGAAGCTCAACGCCGCAAGCCACGAGCGCTATCTGGACCTGCTGAACACCGAGGACTTTACACCGTGGTTCTCGACCGTGACGCCGCTGACCGAAGTCGGTCTGCTGCCGATCGGCTCGCGTCCCGCCAAGCGCGGTTTGGGTGCCAAGTCGCTCGACGACCTGCGTACCATTCCGTGGATCTTCAGCTGGAGCCAGGCGCGCATTAACCTGGCCGCTTGGTACGGCCTGGGTACCGCCTGCGAGCAGTTTGGCGATCTGGACCAGCTTAAGGCTGCCTACCAGGAGTGGCCGTTCTTCCGCACCTTTATCGACAACATCGAGATGTCGATCGCTAAGACCGACCAGCGCATCGCCAAGATGTATCTGCACCTGGGCGATCGCCAGGATCTGTCCGAGAAGGTCTTCACCGAGATGCAGCTCACGCGTAAGTGGGTCCTTGCCATCGTCGGTGATGAATGGCCGCTGCAGCGTCGTCGTGTGCTCGGCTGCGCCGTTCGTGTGCGTAACCCCTACGTCGACGCCCTGTCCATTGCCCAGGTTCGCGCCCTTCGCGAGGTGCGTATGAACCAGGACGAGATGGCCGAGGAGAAGAAGGCCGAGTACATGAGCCTGATTCTTTCGACTGTGACCGGCGTCTCGGCAGGATTGCAGAACACGGGGTAATCGATAGCCCTGTAGTCGTCCGGGCCCGCCATCAGTTTACTTTTAGGCACGTCCTCGGACATGCAAGAAGCCCTCGCTGCGCACTTCGTGCGGCGAGGGCTTCTTGCGTCCTGCGGAGTGTGCCTAAAAGTAAACTGATGGCGGGCCCTGCGATGTCCGGTCTTCGGCGGATTACTGCTGGGGGAATAATGGCGCGCTTCGCGCGTTTGGAAAGGGCTTCGTGCTGCGGAATGCATTCGGAGGGAAACCCATCGGGTCCCTTCGTCCTCGGTCTTCGGGGATTAAAGCTGATGAAAATAAAGTGCGCTACGCGCGTTTTGGATGGGGTTTATCTCGGTGGCGCATTTGGCGCTTCTCGCCTTATGACTGTTGCGGCCGCGGTCCCGTTTGGGATCGCGGCCGTTTTGTTGTGGGTCAAATATGAACGTTGTGTTAACGACTCGGTGGACGGTGGTGTTTTTCGGTGAGCGGCGTATCCTTCCAACGGTTTATCTAGTGTGTCAGTTGAAAGGAAGAGGGCGCTCGTCATTGTTTGAATGTGAACTGCCGTTTGACCACAAGACGTTGCATCTGGAGCTCGAGGATAAGAACTTCGCGGGTGTGATGGAAGGTCATCAAAACGAGTTTAAGACTACAAAATCGCAGGAAGAGCTGGTAGAGGAGTCGCTTGCCAATCCTTATGGCTCGCCTTCGCTCGAGGAGCTTTGTGCTGGCAAGAAGGATATCGTCATTATTAGCTCCGATCATACGCGTCCCGTTCCCTCGCGTGTGACGATGCCTATTCTGCTGCATCACATCCATTCTGCTGCGCCCGAGGCTCGCGTGCGTATTCTGGTTGCTACGGGTATGCATCGTCCGTCGACGCACGAGGAGCTCGTCAACAAGTACGGCGAGGAGATCGTTGCTAACGAGGAAATCGTTATGCACGTCGCGACTGACGACAGCATGATGAAAAAGATCGGCACCCTTCCTTCTGGTGGCGAGTGCATCATCAACAAGATCGCCGCCGATTGCGACCTGCTGCTTGCCGAGGGCTTTATTGAGCCGCATTTCTTTGCCGGTTTCTCTGGTAGCCGCAAGTCCGTCCTTCCCGGTATCGCCAGCTACAAGACCATCATGTACAACCACAACGGTCAGTTTGTGAACGATTCTCATTCGCGTGCCGGCAACCTGTGCCACAACCACGTGAGCGAGGATATGTTTGCCGCTGCCGAGATGGCTCACCTTGCCTTTGTGCTTAACGTGGTGCTCAACGGCAAGCACGAGGTCATCGGTTCTTTTGCCGGTGACATCCACAAGGCGCACGAGGCTGGCTGCGAGTTCGTGAAGAGCCTTGCCGGCGTTGAGCCCGTCGAGTGCGAGATTGCCATCACCACCAACGGCGGCTACCCGCTCGACCAGAACATCTACCAGGCCGTGAAGGGCATGTGCGCTGCTGAGGCCACGCTTCCCGAGGGCGGTGTGATCATCGACGTCGCCGGTTGTGCCGACGGTCACGGCGGCGAGGGTTTCTATCACAACATCGCCGACAACGATCCGGCAGAGTTTGAGCGTGCCTGCATCGACCGTCCTAAGGACGAGACCCTGCCCGACCAGTGGACGAGCCAGATCTTTGCCCGCATCCTGGCGCATCACCCTGTGATCATGGTCACCGACCTGTGCGATCACCAGATGATCAAGGATATGCACATGACGCCGGTCAACACCCTCGATGAGGCGCTCAAGCTCGCCTTTGAGATGAAGGGTGCCGATGCCAAGGTGGCCGTCATTCCCGATGGCCTGGGCGTTGTCGTCGCGCAGCACTAGTGCGCGGCCTAAACGAATCGTTTATAACCGACAAGAAAGATAAGGTTTTATGCTTACCAAACTCCTCTGCGAATTCGGCGCAACGGCCCTCATGATCATCTTTGGCGTGGGCGTGCACTGCGATACCGTGCTCAAGGGCACCAAGTATCAGGGCTCCGGCCACATGTTTGCCATCACCACCTGGTCTTTTGGCATCTCGGTCTGCCTGTTTGTCTTTGGCGGCGCCGTGTGCATGAACCCGGCTATGGTGCTTGCCCAGTGCATCGTAGGCCTGGTGCCGTGGAGCAGCTGCATCCCCTTCATGATTGCCGATATGCTCGGTGGCTTTGCGGGTGCCGTGATCGCGTGGTTGATGTATGCCGATGAGTTCAAGGCTTCCGATGGTGTCGTCGACCCCGTTGCCCAGCGCAACATCTTCTCGACCAACCCCACCACCGAGGGCACGAACTATGCTCGCAACTTCTTCTGCGAGGCTATCTGCACCTTTGTGTTCATCAGCGCCATCCTTGCTGCTGCTAACCGTGCTGGCGAGAACGTCCTGATGCTCGCTATCTGCGTCGGTCTGATCGTTTGGGCTGTTGGCATGGGCATGGGCGGCATCACCGGCTTCGCCATGAACCAGGCTCGTGACCTTGGTCCTCGCATGGCCTATCAGGTGCTGCCGATCAAGAACAAGGCTGACAACAACTGGAAGTACGGCCTGCTTGTTCCTGGCATCGCTCCGTTTGTCGGTGCCGCTCTGGCCGCGCTGTTTGTGCATGGCTTCTTGGGCATGTTCTAGTCCAAAGCATTCGATATAACGTCCGGGTCCGGCACAGGTTAACTTTCCGCCGCGTCCTCGGACATGCAAGAAGCTCCCGCTGCGCACTTCGTGCGGCGGGAGCTTCTTGCGTCCTGCGGAATGCGGCGGAAAGTTAACCTGTGCCGGACCCTGCGGGAATCCAGTTGCATTGGAACAAGTAACCCTACATATATATCTGAATTTGGATGTGGTGGGCACTTTGTTGTTAGGCGCTTTGAGGTGCGAGTGGCACTTTGGGATGCGTGGCGCCTTGGGGTGGGGCGGTGCTTTGGGATGAGAGGTTTACTTACTTAGTTGAAGAGGGGCTTTATGGCTGATAGGTAGTCTTTGGCTACGTCGGCTTTGTTTGCTTGAAAGTTGTGCCAGGCCCACCATTGGACCATTCCTACGAAGCTTGAGGCTATGTGGTGTAGTAGGAAGCTTCGGTCCATGGTGGCGGCGGGGCCTGCGGGTTCGACGGGGACGGTTTCGGCTGCGCGCGACATGATGGTCTTGCGGAGACAGTCGGCGAAGACGCGTGAGCCGGCGCCGGCTACGAGGGCCCGTACGCCCTGGCGACGTTCCCAGAGGTTGTTGAGGATATGCTCGACCTGCACGAATGTGTCGTCGAGCGGTGTGCCATCGTCGTCGAGGGCGTGGGTGCAGATGTCGCTCACGAGCTCGGACAGCAGGTCGTCTTTGCTCTTAAAGAGGCCGTAGAATGTCGCGCGGCCTACGTGAGCGCGCGCGATGATGTCGCCGACGGTGATCTTGCCGTAGTCCTCTTCGCGCAGCAGCTCGGAGAACGCCGCGACGATCGCGGCGCGGCTTTTGGCCTTGCGGGCATCCATGGCTATGCGTCCGCGTCAACGAGCAGACAGCGGAGCGTCCCGGAGCAGCCCTCGTAGGGGCGCTTGCCGGCGCCGTAGCCGACGGCTTCGATGCGGTAGCGGGCCGGCAGGTGCTCGGACGTGCGCAGCGCGGTGACGATGGCGGCTCCCGTGGGCGTCACGAGCTCGCCGGCGACCGGTGCAGGCGTGAGGGCGATATTGCCCGCCTGGCACAGGTTGGCGACAGCGGGGACGGGAATGGGCATGAGGCCGTGGGCGCAGCGGATGGTTCCGTGGCCCTCGGAGAGTGACTCGACCACGATATCCTCAATACCCAGGTCATCGAGGCAGATGGCGACAGAGCAGACGTCGACGATGGAATCGACGGCGCCTACCTCGTGGAACATGACGGTCTCGGGCGTTTTGCCGTGGGCCTTGGCCTCGGCGGCGGCGAGCGCGGTAAAGATGGCGAGCGCACGACGCTTGGCGCCATCGCTTAGCTGCGAGCCGTCGATGATGGCGGTGACGTCCGCCAAAGAACGGTGGTGATGGTGGTGGGCGTGATGATGGCCCTCGTGGCCATGACCGTGGGCCTCATGGTCATGGTCGTGGCAGTGCTCGTGCTCGCCATGGTCATGATGGTGGTGTTCGTGTTCGTGCATATGCTCGACAGCTGCTTCGTTGCCGTAGAGCCAGGCCATATCGTGATCGTGGTTCTCGAGCTCCTCTGCAAGCTGGACATCGAAATCGCAGGCGTCGATGCCGTGCTTGTTTACGCGCGTCACGGCAATCGAAAAGCCGTCGACCGGCAGCGTGGCGAGCTGCTCGTGCAGATGCTCCTCGCTGGCGCCCAGGTCGAGCAGGGCCGCGACGGTCATATCGCCGCTGATGCCCGAGGTGCCGTCGATGATAAGCGTATGCTGATGGTTGGACATGGAATGCTCCTTAGCGGGCGCGGGGTGTGCCGGCGCTCAGATGATTGATAAGACTTGCCTGGTATGCGGCACCAAAGCCGTTGTCGATATTGACGACCGAAACGCCGCTGGCGCAGGAGTTGAGCATGGCGAGCAGTGCGGCTACGCCACCAAAGCTCGCGCCGTAGCCCACGCTGGTGGGAACGGCAATGACCGGACAGCTCACCAGGCCGCCGATAACGCTCGCCAGCGCGCCTTCCATGCCGGCGATGGCGATGACCACCTGCGCCTGGGCAAGTTCCTCGGCATGCGCGAGCAAGCGGTGCAGGCCGGCGACGCCTACGTCGTAGAGGCGGTCGACCTCGTTGCCATAGAACTCGGCCGTCAACGCGGCTTCCTCGGCGACGGGCAAGTCGCTCGTGCCGGCGCAGGCGACGACGATGCGTCCGTTACCGGTGGGGGAGGGCTTGCCGCCCACGAGGGCGAGCTGTGCGTCCGGGACATATCCCAGGTCGATGCCGTTGTCGAGGAGCTCCGAGGTGCGGGCTGCTTTTTCGCTGTCCAGGCGCGTGACCAGGATGCGCTCCTGGCCAGCATCGCGCAGCGCTTCGATAATGGCGGCAATCTGCTCGGCGGTTTTACCCGCACCGTAGACAACCTCGCCGGCTCCCTGGCGCACCCCGCGCGAAAGATCGAGCTGTGCAAAACCCAGATCGGCGGTCGGAGCCGTCTGGATGCGCGTGAGGGCGACGGCTGGGGTGACTGCTCCGCCGGCAACATCGCTCAGCAATTGCTCAAGATCTCGCTTATCCATATATGTTCCCTTCGACGGTGCAAAGTCTAGCACGAGAAAGGGAGTTTCCGAACATTAGAACAAAATCGTTCGGAAACTAGACATAGGGGAATTGATTCTATTGTTAGACAGATCGACTAGTCACGTAGGATGATGTCCATGGCGAGCATCAGGTTGCGCTCGTCGATGGCAAACGGGGCGGCCTCGCGCGTCTTGGGCTTGGCGCAAAACGCGATGCCCGTGCCCGCGGCCTGAATCATGGGGATGTCGTTTGCCCCGTCGCCAATAGCGACCGTGTGGGCCATGTCGACACCGCACTCAACCGCCCAATCTAGCAGCTTGATGAGCTTGGACTCCTTGGTCACAATGTCGGCAGCCAACTTACCGGTGAGCTTGCCATCCACGACCTCCAGGCGGTTGGCCAGGCAAAAATCGATACCCGCGGCGGCTACGATCTTGTCAGCGATCTCGTGGAAGCCACCGCTTACCACGCCGACCTTCCAGCCCTTGCTGTGCGCCGATCGCACAAGCTCCAACGCGCCGGGGGTAAACGTCACGCGCGCAAAGGTGCGTTCGAACACGCTCTCATCCAAGCCGGCAAGCAGCCCCACGCGCTCCTCGAGCGCCTGCTTAAAGTCAAGCTCGCCGCGCATGGCGCGTTCGGTGATCTGTGCAACTTGCTCGCCCACGCCGGCCTCCTCGCCCAACAGGTCGATGACCTCCTGGTTGATGAGCGTGGAGTCGATATCCATAACGATGAGGCGTGCGGTCATGACGGGCCTTTCCGAGTGCGGTTGTATTGGGGCACATTGTCGCACGCGGCGCGCCTTGGCGACGGCCAGGCCGCGTCAATTGTTTCGTCTCCGTCAAGTCTTTGAGCAAGAGCTACTTTTTCGCGGCACATCGACGCGGGTGCGATAAGATAGAACGCCATGTCTGGCTGCGCGGTTTACGCAGGCTGGGCAAATCTGTACGACGCCGCCCGGAACGACACGGGGCGGCACAGATCCATAAAGGAGGATCACTGGTATGAGCCAGACCCGTCCCATCGATGAGCATTCCATGCACACCCGTACCTGCGGCGAGCTTCGCTTCGAGAACGTGGGCGAAGAGGTCACCCTCACCGGTTGGGTGAGCCGTCGCCGCGACCACGGCGGCCTTATCTTCTGCGACCTTCGCGACCGCGAGGGCATCACACAGCTCACCTTCGACCCCGAGCACTCCGACGGCGATGCCTTTAAGATCGCCGAGACCATGCGTCCCGAGTGGCCCATCAAGATCCACGGCGTCGTGCGCGCCCGTGGCGAGGAGACCACCAACACTAAGCTCGCGACCGGCGAGATCGAGGTCCTGACCGACCACGCCGAGGTGCTCAACACGTCCGTCACCCCGCCGTTCCAGATTGAGGACGGCATCGAGACCAGCGAGGACACCCGTCTGCGCTATCGCTATCTGGACCTCCGCCGTCCCGAGATGATGGCCAACCTCAAGCTGCGCTCCGACTTCACCTTTGCCATTCGCGAGGCGCTGCACAACCGTGAGTTCATGGAGGTCGAGACGCCCTCCCTGTTTAAGTCCACGCCCGAGGGCGCTCGAGACTTCATCGTTCCCAGCCGTATCCAGCCGGGTAACTTCTACGCCCTGCCGCAGTCCCCGCAGCTCCTGAAGCAGCTGCTCATGGTCGGTGGCGTTGAGCGCTACTACCAGGTTGCCAAGTGCTTCCGCGACGAGGATCTGCGCGCCGACCGTCAGCCCGAGTTCACTCAGGTCGATATCGAGATGTCCTTCGTGGACCAGAATGACGTCATGAGCGCACTCGAAGAGGTCCTGTCCGATGCCTTCGGCCGCATGGGTGTCGAGATGCCCACGCCGCTGCGTCGCATGGACTACTGGGAGGCCATGGACACCTATGGCTCCGACAAGCCCGATACCCGCTATGGCATGCATCTGGTCGACCTGACCGACATCTTTGCCAACTCCAAGTTCAAGGTCTTTGCGACTGCCGCAAACGAGGAGGGTTCTGTCGTCAAGGCCATTAACGCCAAGGGCGCCGGTGCCTGGGCACGTGCCAAGATCGATAAGCTCGCCGGCGTGGCCTCCACGTTTGGCGCCAAGGGCCTGGCCTGGATCGCCTTCCGCGAGGACGGCTCCATCAACAGCCCCATCGTCAAGTTCTTCTCGGACGAGGAGATGGCCGCTCTGCGCGAGCGTATGGACGTCGAGCCCGGCGACCTTGTGATGTTCGCCGCCGGCCCGCGCCTGCTCTCTGACGAGATCCTGGGCGGCATGCGTTCCCACATGGCCAATGCGCTCGAGATCAAGCGCGAGGGCCACGACTTCCTGTGGGTCGTCAACTTCCCGCTGTTCCACTGGGATGAGGACCGCAAGGCCTATGCTGCCGAGCACCAGCCCTTTACCCTGCCGACCGAGACCGACATCGCCAAGATCGAGGCCGACCCGTTGGCAGCCGGTTCCTGTACCTACGACTTTGTTATGGACGGCTTTGAGGCCGGCGGCGGTGGTATGCGAATCCACAACGCCGAGATGCAGATGTCCATGCTCAAGCTCCTGGGCTTTACCGAGGAGCGCGCCGAGTCGCAGTTCGGCTTCCTCATGGAGGCGCTCAAGTTTGGTGCGCCCCCGATGGGTGGTTTCGCTCTGGGCCTGGACCGCGTGTGCATGCTGCTCACCGGCTCCGACTCCATCCGCGACGTCATGGCGTTCCCCAAGACGGCCAGCGGCTCCGACCTCATGTCGGGCGCCCCGAGTGCCGTTAGCGGCGCCCAGCTCAAGGACGTCAGCCTGCGCCTGATGTAGGCAAGCGGCTACATATTGCCTGTAACGAGGGAAGGACGCGTGCCTTCCCTCGTTTTTTACGCGCTGAGGTTGTGAGGGCATGGGATGACCAGGCGTCGCGGAAAGTGCATCCCGGAATCTGCGTCCAGAACGGGTCGCGCTTTCCCAAAGGGGACCCTCTGGGAAAGCGCGACCCAGAATTCGGCAAAATAATGGGGCACAGTTTCCGGTTGAGCTGTCTAACGGAAACTGTGCCCCAGAATGAGCGCTCAAAACGGGATAGGCTTTCCGCAACAACTGTCTGGCGGAAAGCCCGGCCCAGTTTCCTACAGTGAGTCTCTCTGGATCAGCTGCATGTGCATCACGGAGGTGGTGGGCTCGGCACCCTTGATCATGTCGAGCGCAATGTTGGCGGCCATGTGGCCTTCTTCTCGCAGGGGCTGGCGGACGGTCGTGAGCGCGGGGACGCAGCGCGTCGCAATCTCGTGATCGTCGAAGCCGACGACAGAAACGTCCGCAGGAACGGATAGGCCTGCCTCGTTGAGTGCGGTGATGACGCCAGCCGCGATACGGTCCGATCCGCAGAGCACGCCATCGAAAGCAATCTCGCGCGCGAGGATCTGGTGCATGGCCTGATAGCCGTCTCCGTTGTTCCAGCCGGTATAGATAACGTTTGCGTCTGGGAGGTCTTCGCCCAAGACGGCACGGTAGCCGCGCAGGCGGTCGACAACAGCGGGGTTGTCTTGCGGTCCCAACACGGCGACGATATCTTTGCGCCCGCGTTCCTTCATGGCGAGTGCCGCAAAGTGTCCGCCCTCTTCGTCGTCAGAGTAGACCGTCGAGAACACGTCGCGATAGGGATGGCCCTCGAGCTGGCCGTATAACACAGTGGGTACGCCCAGCTCGCGCAGCACCTCGAGCAGCTCACTGCCCTTGTAGGGCGAGACGTCGATGACGGCGTCAAACGAGCGGCGCTCAAAATGCTCGCGTGCGCGGTTGCGCTCATGCGAGGAAGATGCCTGCAAGATCACGGGCAAGTAAGACGACTCCGAAAGTTCCTCGGTAATGCCGCTCAAAAACTCGCTATAGGTGGGGTCGCTGAAGAGTTCACTCAGGGGCTCGGTCACGAGCACGGCGATGATTTCCGTGCGCCCGACAGCGAGCGCTCGGCCACGAGCGTTGGGGACAAAATTGACTTCCTTGGCCGCCGCGCGGACGCGCCTTTTGGTTTCCTCGCTAATGCGGGGCGAATCGTTGAGAGCGCGCGATGCCGTGGAGCGCGACACGCCGGCAGCTGCGGCAACCTCGGCAAGCGTAGGTGCGGTGCGAACTGGTTGGGTCATGGCGTCTCCTGGAGAATGCGGTCGATGTTGTCGCTGATACGGGCTGGTGCGGATACAGCTTACTATAGCGCGTCTGAACAGCGTTCATGATATCCGGTGACCGGTGTCGTTTTGCAACCAAGCCGCAATCGAATACGTCTCGTATGGGTGAGATATCAGCGGGCGTGGCGGTTGCCTACGAGCTTAAGAACGATGTCTTGAGCTGAGTTTCGATACTCAGGGTGACATAAGTGTCGCGGTTGTACAACCGGTTGCACCGTTAATCCGGCAAAATCGACCGTTCGGCGGACAACCGGTTGCACAGGTTTTTGTACCGCCCGTAAGATAAGGACAACCGGTTGCACAAAGAAGCACTACGATGACGAAGGAGCATCACCATGGACGCCATTAACGATTGGGAAAACCAAGCGCTCACCCACAGGAACCGCCTGGCACCCCATGCGTACTTTATGGGTTATGAGGCCGCCGATCTCGCCGCTACGTACAGCCGCGAGCTGTCGCGCGGATTTGTCCAGCTGTCCGGCTCGTGGCAGTTCCGCCTTTTTGAGGGCCCCGCGGCCGTCTCCAACAAGGCGCTTTGCACGTACGAGCCCGAGTGGGATCACGTGGAGGTTCCGCACCTGTGGCAGGTAGACGGCTATGGCAATCTCGCCTATACCGACGAGGGCTTCCCGTTCCCGGTGGATCAGCCGTTCGTTCCCTCCGACGACCCCACGGGCGTCTACCAGCGCATCGTCAACCTTCCTGCCGTGCCTGCCGGCGCTCGCGAGGTCATTCGCTTCGACGGTATCGAGAGCTACGGCGAGCTGTATGTCAACGGCAAGTTTATCGGCATGACCAAGGGTTCGCGCCTGTCCGCCGAGTTTGACGTGACCGACGCGCTCGTCGAGGGCGACAACCTGTTTGCGGTCAAGGTTCTGCAGTACAGCGATGGTAGCTACATCGAGGACCAGGACATGTGGTGGGCATCGGGCATCTTCCGCGATGTGTACCTCATGCAGCGTCCCGCCGCGCATCTGGTCGACTTTAGGTTCCGCACGCACCGCGAGGGCGATGCCGCCCTGATCACGCTCGATACGGTTGCCGAGGGCGCAAGCCGCGTTGTGTATACGCTCAGCGATGGCCAGAATGTGGTCGCTACGGGTGAGTTCGTCGACGGCCATGCCGAGTGCAGCGTTGCCGATGCCCACTTCTGGAACCCCGAGGACCCCTTCCTCTATGACCTGACGTTTGAGGTCTACGACGGCGACGAGGTCAGCGAGTACGTGCCACATCGTCAGGGCCTTGCCGAGGTGACGGTCGAGGGCAATCATATCTACCTCAACGGCACCTACTTTAAGATGCATGGCGTCAACCGCCACGACCACGACGATCACAAGGGCCGCGCCGTGGGCCTCGAGCGCATGCGCCGCGACCTGGAGCTCATGAAGCAGCACAACATCAACGCGGTGCGCACGTCCCACTACGCCAACGATCCGCGCTTCTACGAGCTGTGCGACGAGTACGGCATCATGCTGGTCGCCGAGACCGATATGGAGAGCCACGGCTTCGAGAATATCGGCAATATCGCCCTGGTCACCGACGACCCTGCCTGGGAGCCGGCTTACGTTGACCGTGTTGAGCGCCTGGTGATGCAGGAGCGCAACCACGCGTGCATCATCATGTGGTCGATGGGCAACGAGAGCGGCTATGGCTGCAACATCCGCGCGATGTACGCCAAAGCTCACGAGCTCGACGGTCGTCCGGTCCACTACGAGGAGGATCGCAACGCCGATACCGTCGACGTCATTTCCACCATGTACTCCCGCGTGTCGCAGATGAACGACTTTGGCGAGCATCCGTTCCCCAAGCCGCGCATCAACTGCGAGTACGGCCACTCCATGGGTAATGGTCCCGGAGGCCTGTCCGAGTACCAGGAGGTCTTCGATCGCTGGGATTGCATCCAAGGCCAGTTTATTTGGGAATGGTGCGACCACGGTTTGGCTGCTGTGACCGAGGACGGCGTTGCCTACGACATGTATGGCGGCGACAACGGCGACTACCCCAACAACAGCAACTTCTGCATCGACGGCATGGTGTTCCCCTGGCAGCAGCCGAGCCCGGGCCTTACCGAGTACGGCCAGGTCATCTGCCCGGTTCGTATGGCCTACGATGCCGAGGCAGGCGAGCTGACCGTCACCAACAAGCGTTGGTTTACCACCCTCGAGGATGTCTGCCTGTCGGCGGAGACCCTGGTGGACGGCGACGTGGTCTGCCGCAAGACGCTCATGCCCGGTGCGGTTGCCCCCGGCGAGTCCGTCCAGCTTCCGCTGGTGATTCGCGAGGCCGCAGTGGGCGAGACCCTGCTGACCGTGCACGCCTACACCATGGCGGCTCACGCCTGGTGCGAGCCGATGTTCCAACTGGGTGCAAGCCAGTTTGCCATCGCAAACCATCCGGCGCCGGCAATTGCCGCCCCCACTCGTCCTGAGCTTACGGTCGAGGAGACCGAGCAGGAGATTCGTATTCGCTCCCTCAACGGCGAGCTGACCTTCAGCAAGGTCAACGGTACCGTGAGCGAGTGGAAGGCATCCGGTCGCGACGTCATGACCTCCGGTCCCCAGGTTGGTTTTTGGCATCCGCTCGTCGATAACCACGCCCAGGAGTACGACTCCCTGTGGAAGGATAACTTCATCGATGTGATGCAGACGTCTACCAGCAATGTTTCTTGGAAGCAGGACGACAATGCGGTTGTCGTTACCGTGAGCCAGCGTATCGCTCCTCCCGTCCGCGCGTTCGGCATGCGCGTTGAGCTCGTCTATACCGTGCTTCCGAGTGGCCGCGTCGACCTCAAGGTTTCCGGCGAGCCCTACGGCGACTATTCGGACATTATCCCGCGCATCGGCATCTCCTTCGAGGTTCCCGGTTGTGATCGTGCCGTCGAGTGGTATGGCCACGGCCCGGGCGAGAACTATCCGGACTCGCTGCGCGCCAACCCGGTCGGTCATTACCGCACTACGGTCGACGACATGTTCACGCCCTACGTTATGCCCCAGGACTGCGCCAACCGCGAGGGTACCCGCTGGGTCGCCCTGCGCTCCAGCCACGGTGACGGTCTGGTCGTGACGCGTCCGAGCGACGCCGCTTCCAATCCGTTCTCGTTCTCCGCATGGCCCTATAGCTGTGAGGCTATCGATAATGCCAAGCATGTCTACGATCTTGTCCCGGACGACACGGTTACGGTCAACATCAACGACCAGCTGCTCGGCCTTGGCTCGAACTCTTGGGGTTCCGAGGTGCTCGATTCCTATCGCACCCGTTTTGAGAGCTTCAGCTTTGAGGTGTCCCTGCGACCGCTGACGTCTGCCGATCTGGCTCAGGCGCTGGCACCCATTAAGGAGGCATAAGTCATGCATATCTTTAACTCGCGTGCCGATTTCGACGCCCAGATGAAGTCCGTCAAGAAGTGGATGCGTACCGGTCAGGCACTCGACGGCGTTTCTGAACTGCAGCACGATGTGGCGTACTCTATCGGCGACTCGCTGGTGTATTGGTGGGTGAACGCCCACGAGGCGGCTACTGCCGATCTGGTCGGTCACCGTCGCTACCATGCCGTGCTCGCCCCGCTCGACGGCAATCTGACCGTTGAGGTGGCTTCCAAGGCCGATCTTACCTGTACGCGCGCCTACAGCGATATCGATGATCGCGAGCGCTTTGAGGGTACGGGGGAGACCGTGACGATTCCCACCGGCGGCGTTGCCGTCGTCGAAATTGACGAGGCCTACCGTGTCGTGGCCGATGCCGCGGATCCCCGCGTCGTGGTACTGCACGTGACAGTCGAAGGTTATTCCTTCCCCAACAAGTAGTATTCGTCCGCCTGGACGTTTGCTTCGCGCCGTTAAGGGGGATGGCTTTGTTGACTCCCTTTTCCCCATTCCCCTTAGCAGGTGCGCCGTCCGTGTTTGCACTTGCAGCTCGGACGGTTTTAGATGACATTTAACAGATGATTGGGAGGGCTTATGAGCTCTGAAAAACGAGGAACGATTGGTTCGTTCGCTCTGCTGGGCATGACGGTCGCCGCCGTGTTCGGTATCAAGAACATCATCAACAACAACGCGGCCATCGGCTTGGCAGCTGCGCCGTCGTTCTTCTTCGCCACGCTTTTGTACTTTGTCCCCTATACCCTGGTTACCGCCGAGTTCGTCGGCCTCAACAAGGACTCCGAGTCTGGCGTGTACGCATGGGTTAAGACCTCGATGGGTGGTCGCTGGGCGTTCCTGACGGCATTTAGCTACTGGTTCGTTAACCTGTTCTTCTTTGCGTCCGTCCTGCCCAACGTCATCATCTACGCGAGCTACGTGTTCTTTGGTGCCAACGCCGAGCTTTCGCAGCTGTGGATCACCATTATCGAGATCGTCGTCTTTGCTATCGCCACGTGGGTTTCGACCAAGGGCGCTAAGTGGATCGGCTCCATTTCCTCCTTCGGTTCGACCGCGGCTCTCGGCCTGACCGCCGTGTTCATCCTGCTGTCCCTGGCTGCTGCCTTTGGCGGCGTTGAGTTCGCTACGGCTCCTACTCCCGCTAACATGGCTCCCGACATGAGCAACTTCGCAACTGCGTGGGGCTTCTTCGGTACGCTTGCCTGGATCATCCAGGGCGTTGGCGGCGCTGAGTCTGTCGGCGTGTTCCTTAACGACCTTAAGGGTGGCGTCAAGGCCTTCGTGCGCACCGTCGTTATCGCCGGCCTGACCATCGGCCTTCTGTATGCAGGCGCTTCGCTGCTGGTTAACCTGTTCATCCCCGAGGGCGGCGTTGCCATCTCCACCGGTATCTTCGACGTATTCGGCGCTGTCTTTGCCCACTTTGGCATTCCCATGGAAGTGTCTACGCGCGCCATCGGCTTGATCCTTCTCGCCGCCACGCTGGGCTCCCTCATGATGTGGACCTCTGCTCCCATCAAGGTTTTCTTCACCGAGATCCCCAAGGGCGTCTTTGGTAGCAAGATCGTCGAGCTCAACGAGCATGGCATTCCTGCCCGCGCTGCCTGGCTGCAGTTCGCCATCGTCGTCCCCATCCTGATCATCCCGGCCCTGGGCTCCGGTAACCTCGACGACCTGCTCATGATCGTCACCAACATGACGGCTGCCACCGCTCTGCTCCCACCGCTGCTGATTTTGCTTGCCTACTTTATGCTGCGCAAGAACTTTGACGCCGCTCCCCGTGGCTTCCGCATGGGCTCGCGCAGCTTTGGCCTGGTCGTTGCCGCATTCCTGCTTGTGGTCTTCTGCTTCGTGCTTATCTGCGGCACCATTCCGCTCGATCAGCCGCTGTGGCTGACGCTGGTCTACAACGTTGGCGGCGTGGTTGTCTTCTTGGGCCTTGCCGTGATGTGGTACAACCGCTACATCAACCGCCTGCGCGAGACCGATCCCGAGGCCGCCGAGAACGAGCTTCGCCCTTCCGTCCTCGATATGATGGAGTAGCGGCTAGGATTAATCTACGGCTGTGGAATAAATCGATTCCCTTTCCTAAGGAGGGGCCTTACGAGGCCCCTCCTTTTGTGTTTTGGGGCATGGTTTTGGCCCCCGTGGTCAAAAAATGCCAAATATGAGTACTGTTGCAAAAGAAGTGCCATATTTTTCGGCCTGCTCTGAGCGAAAATGGGCTCAAAATCGATTTATCTAACTCCCTTTAAAGGGCGTTTGACGGCTTTCAGCCTCTTCGAATCGGTAGCGCGCAGAGATGTGGTGTAAGAGGCGGGGCATGCCCCGCCTCTTCTCT
>NZ_JADNDZ010000024.1 GCF_015552075.1 Collinsella aerofaciens | reverse complement strand
AGCACTTAATGTGCTTTCCGTCTTGCGCAGGACTGTAGAGCAGCAAACTTAACCCGCCCCGGCCCCCGATGGCCCCAGACCGGAGGGATGGACCAGTTCAGATGGGGCTTTAATGCATGGGTGGTCTGTGGCTGTGCAAATGGGTATCATACTGTGGTTAATGCGTCGACTTCGTGATGCATGTTTGTACGTTCCCGGCGGTCGGTTTGCCAGAAGCGCCCCGTCGGTTGTTCCAGACCCTGTTTCGAAGAAAGGAAACAACACTCACTTATGGCAGCTAAAAAATCATCTCCCTTGAAGATCATCCCGCTCGGCGGCCTTGATGGTATCGGCAAGAACATGACGGTCTTCGAGTGCGGCGACGACATGGTGCTCGTCGACGCTGGCCTCATGTTCCCCGACGACTCTCAGCCCGGTATCGACCTGGTGCTGCCCGACTACACCTACGTTCTGGAGAACGAGGAAAAGCTCCGCGGCATCATCGTCACCCACGGTCATGAGGACCATACCGGTTCGCTTCCGTACCTGCTGCAGGACCTCAACAACAAGGTGCCTATCTTCTCCAGCAAGCTGACCCTTGGCTTTATTGAGGGCAAGCTCTCCGAGTTCCGCATCCGTACGCCTAAGTTCCGCGAAGTCAAGGGCGGCAGCCATGTTAATCTTGGCGGCATCTCGCTCGATTTCTTCTCGATGACGCACTCCATTCCGGGTGCTCTGGGCGTGTTCATCCGCACCAACCAGGGTACCGTCATGCACACCGGCGACTTTAAGCTCGACCAGACGCCCATCGACGGCGTCACGCCCGACTATGCCGCTATCAGTCGCTTTGCCAAGCAGGGCATCGACCTGCTGCTTTCCGACTCCACCAACGCTACGGTTCCCGGCTTTACCAAGTCTGAGGCCGAGGTTGGTCCCAATCTGCTGCACGCCATCAAGAATGCCCCGGGCCGTGTGTTCGTCGCGTCGTTCTCGAGCCACATCCATCGTCTGCAACAGATCTGCGACGCCGCGCGCAAGTGCGGCCGCAAGGTCGTCGTGACCGGTCGCTCCATGCTCACCAACACCCGTGTGGCTCGCGAGCTCGGCTACCTCAACATCGATGATGCCGATATCATCGATGCCTTCGATATCGACAACCTTCCCGACGACAAGATCGTCGTCATGTGCACCGGCTCTCAGGGCGAGCCGCTGTCGGCTCTGTCGCGCATGGCTAACGGCGAGCACAAGACGCTTTCCATCCACGAGGGCGACACCGTCATTCTCTCGGCGACTCCTGTTCCTGGCAACGAGAAGGCCGTCCAGCAGGTCGTCAACAGCCTGGCTAAGCTTGGCTGCGACGTGTGGGATAAGAACCGTGCCCTCGTCCACGTCTCGGGCCACGGCAGCCAGGAGGAGCTCAAGCTCCTGATGGCCATGGCTAAGCCCACGTACTTTATGCCGGTCCACGGCGAGGCCGTTCACCTGCGCGCTCATGCCCAGCTGGCGCGCAAGATGGGACTCAAGGACGACCACATCTTTATCCTCGACAACGGCGACACGCTCGAGATGCGTGGCGGTATCGTCAAGCGTGGTACGCCCGTTGAGTCTGGCGTCGTCTACGTCGACGGCCTGCGTATCGGCGATACCGACCCCATTGTCTTGCGCGATCGCCAGAAGCTCGCCAACGACGGTATGGTCACGGCTGTCGCCATCGTCTCTCTTAAGCACAAGAAGATCGAGGCCATCGAGTTCTCGGGCCGCGGTGTCTCGTTTGCCATCGACGATCAGTTCTCCGAGGATGCCTCCGCGTCCATCATGAAGACGATCGAGAAGGGCAAGTTCAGCTTTACGAGCAGCGGCTCCGATGCCATTCGCAAGGCCGTGCGCGACTCGCTTTCCAACTTTATCTGGAGCCGTACGCGCACCCGTCCGATGATCATCCCGGTCGTCATGGAGGTTTAGTTTGGCGCGCGGATCTGCACAAAACGCCAAAGGCAATAAAGCCAACAACCAGCCGGCATCTGCTAAGGGTGCCGGTTCCCATCTTCGTGCCAATAAGGGCCACGAGGCTGAGTTCGACGATTTTGAGCCTCTGGTCGAGCCTTCGGCCAACCGAGATATCGCCGGTGTGGTCATCGCTGTTTTGGCGATTGCGTCCTTCATCGCCGTGATTTCGCCGGCGACCGCACCTGTGACGGCTGCGGTTGCCGGTTTCTATCACCTGGGCTTTGGCCTGGGTGCCTACGTGCTGCCGATCGTTATTTTGCTGTTTGCCGCCACGCTCTTTTTGGGCGATGATTCGCCGCTCAATGTGCGCTCCGTTGCGGGCGGCGCTGTGGTCTTTGTCGCCGTTGTCTCTATCTTGTCGCTTATGGTGCCGGGTACCAGTGACTCGTGTGACCTTATGTTCACGCCGCAAAACCTGTCCGCCTCGGGTGGCTACATCGGTGCGTTTATTGCGAGTGCGTTGCAGAATGCCTTGGGTAAGCCCATTGCGATGGTGGTCCTGTTGGGCTTGGCGGTCGTTGGCTTTGTCATCATCGGCTTTTCGGTGGGCGGCGTCTTGCGCTCTGCCCGCGACCGTGCGGCCGATTTTGCCGAGCGCCGTCGTGCCGATGTCAACGAGAGCCCCTGGGGTGACGATGAGGCACTTTCGGTTCCCGGTATCGCCCGCCCTCACCTGAGCATTCTGCGTCAAAAGGGCTCTGATGCTGCCGTGACTACGGTTATGGGCAGCGAGGTCGATCCGATTCTGGACGATGAGGACGAGGATGAGGACCCGTTTGTCGATGTATCCGATGCTGTAGAAGCCGAACGCGCCAAGACAACGCTGCTGCCGCGTCGCCACGCCAAGAAGGGCAAGGCTGCGCCCAAACTCAACACAAGTGAACCCGATCCGTCGTGGTCCGAGAGCGAGATTGAGCTTACCGAGGACGATGACGAGGACGATGAGACTCCGATTGAGAGTGCCAAGACGACCTTGCTGCCTCGCCGCCATACCAAGCGCGGACAGGTGGCCGGCCAGCTTTCGATGGAAGATGATCCGGCCAAGATTGACGAGTCCGAGCCTCCGTTTGCCGTGAACCCTGTTTCGGCAGCACCGCAGATTCCCGACTTCCTGAAGCATCCCAAGGTCGCCGATGCGTCTGTCGCGAGCGCCATCGAGGCGTCTGCTGCTAGCGATGGGGGAGCGGACAGCGCCTCCGCAGATAACGAGGTTGAAGAAGAGGACGGCCTCAAGCTTCCGCCGCTCGAGATTCTCCATGCCAACCCGCAGTCCGCTTCTGCTGCGTCTTCGGACAAGGAGCTGGAGCAGACTGCCGAGTCGCTGCAGTCGACCCTGCTTGAGTTTGGCCGCAGCGCCCGCGTCGTCGGCTGGATTGCCGGCCCTACGGTGACGACCTTTAAGCTGCAGCCCGGCGAGGGCGAGCGCGTGAGCAAGATTTCGAGCCTTGAGGACGATATCGCACTGTCACTTGCCGCCCAGTCGGTGCGTATCTTTGCGCCGATTCCCGGCACTTCGCTTGTGGGTATCGAGATCCCCAACCGCAAGCGCCAAAACGTCAACCTGGGCGACGTGCTGCCCTATGTCAAGGGCGGCCCGCTCGAGCTTGCCATCGGACGTGATGCCGAGGGTACGCCGGTCGTCGCCGACCTCGCCAAGATGCCCCATCTGCTGATCGCCGGTACCACGGGTTCCGGTAAGTCGGTGATGATCAACTCCATCATCACGACCTTGCTCATGCGCGCGCTTCCCGAGGACGTTCGCCTGATCATGGTCGACCCCAAGCGTGTTGAGCTCGCGGGCTACAACGGCTTGCCGCATCTCTACGTGCCAGTGGTGACCGAGCCCAAACAGGCCGCGAGTGCTTTGCAGTGGGCCGTGTCCGAGATGGAGCGCCGCTTGAAGGTCTTCGAGCGTCTCAACGTTCGTAAGATTTCGACGTATAACGAAAAACAGGCCGCTGGCGAGTTTGAGCATTACGATAACCCGCCGCAAAAGATGCCTTATCTGGTCATCATCATCGACGAGCTCTCGGACCTGATGATGGTTGCCGGCAAGGATGTCGAGGCTTCGATTGTGCGTATTGCCCAGCTGGGCCGTGCCGCCGGTATCCACCTTATCGTGGCTACGCAGCGTCCGAGCTCCAACGTGGTGACGGGCCTCATCAAGGCCAACATCACCAACCGTATCGCCTTTAACGTCGCAACGGGTATCGATTCGCGCGTCATCATCGACCAGATGGGTGCCGAAAAGCTTACCGGCCTAGGCGACATGCTGTTCTCCAAGGTCGACTGGGGCAAGCCTCGTCGTATTCAGGGCTGCTTTGTCTCGGATGACGAGATCAACGAGATCGTTGAGTTCGTCAAGTCACAAAGCGAGCCCGATTACCACGAGGAGATTCTTTCGGCCGTGGCTCCCGCCTCAATGTCAATGGCGGGTGGCGGGGGCATCGTGCGCACCGGCGTTGCCGAGCCGCAAGACGATGATCCGCTCATCTGGGAAGCCGCCCATATTGTGGTGGAATCGCAGCTGGGCTCCACATCTGGCCTGCAACGCCGCCTGAAGGTTGGCTATGCGCGCGCCGGGCGTATTATGGACATGCTGGAAGAAAAGGGTGTCGTCGGACCGCCTGACGGGTCCAAGCCGCGCGAGGTCCTGCTGGACGAGGAAGGCCTTGCCGCACTGGAGTCTGTCGACGCCGAGATGGCACGTGAAGATCGTGAGTTTGGAGGATTCTGATGGCTGCACGCTTTGGTGACATGCTGCTCGAACAGCGTCGCCGAATGGGCCTTTCCATTCAGCAGGTCGCCAACACCATCAAAATCAGGCCGCAGATCATCGAGTTTTTCGAGAATGGCAATTTTGCATCGATGCCCCCGCGCGGCTATGCGCAGGGCATGATTTCGAGCTATGCACGCTTTTTGGGCCTCAATCCGCGTGAGGTCGTCAATGCCTATTTTGACGACCTGATGGCATACGAGCGTGAGACTTCGCAGCAGGGTGGGCGTTTTCAGGACGCCGCCGGCTACGTCAACTCGCGCTCCTCTGTCGACAACGGGCGCTTCCTGATGGTTCAGGGCGGTCGCTCTACTCGTTATGGCCAGCGTCCTCAGCAGGCCGGCTATATTACCGAGACGGGTTCGGGCGAGGAGATTCGCTCTCAACGTGATCGGTTCCGTAGCACGCCGATGCCCGAAGACCGTGCGCTTCCCGCTGCCCGCGGGGTGGCACGTGACCCTCGCGCTGGATACGGCGATGGCGGCTATGCCGATCGCGGCTACCGTGGTGTTTCCTCGGGTCGCTCTCGCGGCGGCTATGCGGATGCCGATACCACGCAGGTAACGCCGCGTCTTCGCTCGCAGTCGCAGCCCTATGGGCAGCGCTCATCTGCTCCTCGTTCGGGCCAGCGCAGCTATCAGGGTCGTGGCGATCTCGCTCCGCGCTCGGGGCAGCGTAGCCTTCAGGGTCAGGGAAGCTATCGTGGTCGTTCCGATAACAGTCGCGGTCGATTGCCCCAAAACAGCGGTCGTGGCGGTTCCAATCGTGGGCGCGGCGGGTCGCGTGCTCCGCAGAATAACGGACTTGATCCGCGTATCGTCTACGCCGGTATCGGTGTCGTCGTCCTGCTGCTGATTGTGCTCATCGTGGTGCTTCTGCGCGGTTGCGGTTCTGCAGCGCCCGAGTCGACGCCAGAGACGCCTGCGGTAACCAAGACAACGACTAAGAAGTCTTCCAAGAAGACCGAAACTGTCGACGAGGATGAGGATACCGATGAGGCGATGGACGAGTCGACCGATTCGGATGCCACTAAGACGGCTGCCAAGAAAGATGAAAACGAGGTCACAAAGGTTAAGGTCTCTGTCGCCAAGGGCAAGACCGCTTGGATTGAGGTCAAGGTCGACGGCAAGTCGGTCTATGGCGCCCAGGTAACCGGGCCCTTTGAGCAGGAGTACACGCCCGAGTCCTCGATCGAGATCACCACGTCCAAGCCTTCCGACGTCACCGTTACCAAGAACGGCGAAAAGGTCCGCTACGACACCAAGACGTCGGGCGTGGCACGCGTGACCATCACTGTTCCCAAGAAGGAGACGACTGACTCCGAGAATGGCGAAAGTACTGATGGTGCCGATTCCACCGATGGTGCCGACAGCACCGACGGCACCGATGCCCAGTCCACTGATGGCACCGATACCGCTGCCGATGGTCAAGCGGCAACCGATTCTACCGACTATTCGTACGACAGCTACTAAGCCGCTCGTAAGCGAAAGGATGAACCATGGCTAAAGATTCCAGCTTCGACGTCGTGTCCGAGGTCAACATGCAAGAGGTCGACAACGCCTTCCAGCAGACCACGCGCGAGATTTCCCAGCGCTATGACCTTAAGGATTCCGGCGCCACGATCGAGCTTTCGAAGGGCGACAAGCTCTTTACGATCAGCGCCCCGGCTGACTTTGTCTCTAAGCAGATTATCGACGTGCTGAGCTCCAAGCTCATCAAGCGCGGCATCGACCTCAAGGCTGTCTCGTGGGATGCTCCGCAGGCGGCGTCGGGCGGCACCGTGCGCGTGCTCGGCCATATCGTCGAGGGCATCGACCAGGCGACCGCCAAGAAGATCAACAAGGACATCAAGGACCAAAAACTCAAGGTCAAGGTGACCATCGAGGCCGACAAGCTGCGTGTTTCCTCTGCTTCGAAGGACGCGTTGCAGACCGTGATTCAGTTCCTGCGCGACCAGGATTACGGCCAGCCGCTACAGTTCACCAACTACCGCTAATATCATTCGAAAGGACCGCTCTCCAACATGGATACACCGTTGGGCTCCGTGCTCTACATCACCCTCGGGTGCGCTAAGAACGAGGTTGACACCGACCGCATGCGTTCTCTTTTGACCGCCGCAGGCTACGAGGAAGCATTCGACCCGCAGGATGCCGATATCGCCATCGTCAATACATGTTCGTTCCTCGCCTCCGCAACGTCCGAGAGCATCGAGACCACGCTCGAGCTCGCCAATGAGGTTCAGGACGGCGTTCGTTCTTGCCCCATCGTCATGTGCGGCTGTGTGCCGTCGCGCTATGGCGACGACCTGCCCGACGAGCTGCCCGAGGTCGCTGCCTTTGTGAAGGCCGACGAGGAGGACGGCATCGTGGCGGTCATCGATGGCGTACTGGGTGTCGAGCGTGAGATCGCGGCCTATATCCCTCAGGTCAAGCGTACCGTCGAGGGCGCCGTTGCTTACGTCAAGATTTCCGATGGCTGCAACCGCTTCTGCAGCTTCTGCATGATCCCCTATATTCGCGGTCGCTATCATTCGCGCAATGCCGAGAGCATTATCTCCGAGGTACGCGACCTGGTTGCCGGCGGTGTGCGCGAGATCGTGCTGATCGGCCAGGACACGGGTATTTGGGGCACCGACTTTACTGACGAGGATGTCGCCGAGGGCTCGCCGCGCAATCTGGCGCAGCTGCTGCGTGCCGTCGCCGAGGCCGTGCGCCCGCACAACGTCTGGGTCCGCGTGCTCTATCTGCAGCCCGAGGGCATGACCGATGAGCTTATCGATACGATTCGCGATACGCCCGAGGTGCTGCCCTATATCGATATCCCCGTGCAGCACTGCGACGCGCGCATCCTCAAGGCTATGCGCCGTTCCGGTTCGCGCCTGGAGCTCGAGGACCTGTTCCGCGATCTGCGTGAGCGTATCCCCGGCATCGTGATCCGTTCCACGGCTATGGTCGGCTTCCCGACCGAGACCGACGACGAGTTCCGCGACCTTATCGACTTTATGGACACCGTCGGCTTTGACTACACGAGCGTCTTTGCCTACTCGCAGGAGGAGGGCAGCCTGGCCGCTAAGATGGAGGGTCAGGTCGACGAAGAGGTCAAGCTCGAGCGCGCCCAGGAGGCCATGGACCTGGCCGAGTCGCTCGGTTTTGCCGCCACCGCCGCACATGTGGGCGAGCGCGCCCAGGTGATCGTCGACGGTATCGAAGAAACCGAGGACGGCACCGAGCTGATCGGCCATGCCTGGTTCCAGGCACCCGATTCCGATGGCGCGGTCCACTTGGACGCCAGTGAGGCGTCCGTGGGCGATATTCTGACTGTCGAGTTTACCGATAGCTTCTGCTATGAGCTTATCGGCCATGTTGTGGAGTAGGAGAGCATCGTGGCAAACGAGAGCAATAAGGAACTGACGAGTGTTTGGACGCCCGCCAACATCGTGACGTGCGTTCGCATCGTCTTTATCCCGGTGTTCATGATCGTGTCGGCGCTTTCTCAGACGAGTGTTGCCGGTACGGATTGGAGCACCTTCGACGGCCCGCTCGCCGCCGCTGCCTTCATTCTGTATGTGATCCTGTCGTGCACCGATAAGGTCGACGGTTATCTGGCGCGTTCGCGCAACGAGATCACCGACTTCGGTAAATTCTTGGACCCCATCGCCGATAAGCTGCTCGTGTTCTCGGCCCTGCTGCTGTTCTTGGATTTTGGCGCGGTGACCGTGTGGTCCGTGTTCATTATCTTGTTCCGTGAGCTTCTGGTGAGCGCCCTTCGCATGGTCGCGAGTGCGGCCGGTGTGGTCGTTGCGGCCGATAAGCTCGGCAAGTACAAGACGGCGACCACGATGGTCTCCATCTGCGGTTACCTGTGCGTTTTTGCTATGGCCGGCTTGCACCTTGGCCCGGTGGCGCTGACGCTCGGCATCTACTCGGTGTCGCGCTTCCTGTATGCCGTTGCCGTTGTCTTGACCGTTATCTCGGGCGCCCAGTACTTCTGGAACTGCCGCAAGATCGTCTTTTCGGTCTAGGTCCTGGTGGGTATGACGGACTCTTTTGAGCAGATTTCCGCACATAACGAGGAGCTGGCGCGCGATATCGTCGAGCGCGCGAGCGCTCGGGGTGTGACGGTTTCGACGGCTGAGTCGCTGACGGCGGGTATGATCGCCTCGACGATTGCGGATATCCCGGGCGCCTCGGCGGTGCTGCGTGGCGGTGCGGTGACCTACTGCGATGAGATTAAGCATCGCGTGCTGGGTGTTGAGCAGGAGACGCTCGACCGCTACACCGCGGTGTCGCATCAAACTGCGCGCGGGATGGCGTCGAGTTCGCTGGAACTGTACCAGAGCGATATTGCAGTGAGCGCAACGGGTTATGCCGGCCCCGGCGGTGGTACTGAGGACGATCCTGCTGGCACTTTCTATATTGGCTGGGCACATCGTTCCGCCGATGGGGGAGTGCCGGTCGTGGACTCTGTGCGCTGCCACTATGAGGGCGACCGTTCGTGTGTTCGTGCCCATGCGGTCACGGAGGCATTGGGTCGCATTGCCCTTGTGCTCAACTCTATGGAATAGACGTGTTTTAAGGGGCCTCCGGGCCCCTTAATTGTGGAGATAGGGACCTCCGGCGAATTTTATCTTTGTGCAGGTAGTTGTCGTATTTTTCCTCGCCATGATTTTCTTGGTTCGCCTGCGGTCAAGTTTTTGGCCAGTGTTTGGTCGGCGTTTGGTTGGGTTTTGGAAAGGTCGGCTGCATATGATTTATCTGAACGGTTGACCACGAACAGCCGTTCGTTTATTATCGATGCAGGTTGTTAAGAGGAGGGCTATTCATGGCCAAGAATTCAGGTCCCGTACGTACCGTTCATGCTCGCACGACGGGTAAAGAGCGCGATGAGATGATCGCCACCACCAAGGCCGAGATCGAGAAGAAATTCGGCCAGGGTTCCATCATGAGGTACGGCGACGGTGGCCCCGAGCTCGAGGTCGAGGCCATCCCTACGGGCGCTCTGGCACTCGATGCCGCGCTGGGTATCGGCGGTGTGCCGCGCGGCCGTATCGTCGAGATCTACGGCCCCGAGTCCTCCGGTAAGACGACGCTTTCGCTCGAGATCTTGGCCGAGGCCCAGGCAATGGGTGGCGTCGTGGCATTTATCGATGCCGAGCATGCGCTCGATCCCACGTATGCCGCGCGCATCGGCGTGGATATCGACGAGGTGCTCATTTCCCAGCCCGATACGGGCGAGCAGGCGCTCGAGATTGTTGACATGCTCGTGCGTTCCGGCGCCATCGATGCCATCGTCGTCGACTCCGTCGCCGCGCTGACCCCGCGTGCCGAGATCGAGGGAGAAATCGGCGATACCACGGTCGGCTTGCAAGCTCGCCTGATGAGCCAGGCGCTTCGCAAGCTCGCCGGCTCGCTGTCCAAGTCCAACACGACGTGCATCTTCATTAACCAGCTGCGTGAGAAGATCGGCGTCATGTTCGGCAACCCCGAGACCACGACGGGCGGCCGCGCCCTTAAGTTCTTCTCTTCGGTGCGTATCGACATTCGCCGTATCGACAGCATTAAGCTTAAGGACGAGGTTATCGGTAACCGCGTGCGCGCCAAGGTCGTTAAGAACAAGGTGGCAGCTCCGTTCCGTTCTGCTGAGTTCGACATCATGTACGGCACGGGCATCTCTAAGGAGGGCTCGATTCTGGACATGGCTGTCGAGTGCGGCATCTGCAAGAAGATGGGCTCCTGGTTTGCCTATGGCGAGGACAAGCTCGGTAACGGTCGCGAGGCCGCCAAGGCGTTCCTGCGCGAACACCCCGATTGCGCCGACGAGATTGAGCATAAGGTCCGCCTCGCCTGCGGGCTTGAGTTTGATGACGATGCTCCGTCCGAGGTCGAGTTGACCGATCAGCCTGCGCCTGACGAGTTTGACGAGCTTTATGCCATCGATGGTTCCGCCATGCTCGATGATGACGACGAGTAGCGGTTACGCTCATGTCGTATACGGTGACCGAGGCTACGGTCGTCTTTCCCGATAAGAAGTCGGCCTCCTCGTTCTCGAGCGGGTATGCGTCCAAAAAGCCTTGCGCACATATCGATTGTGAGCTTGAGGGCGGTTTTGAGCGGTCCATTTGGATTCCCGTGCGGGTCGCGCGGCTGTATGTCAAAAACCGCCCCGATCTTCCCTGTGATTGGGACAACTTTTGTGAGGCGGTGCAGCTCATCGAGCGTAAATGTGCACTTACCATGGTGACCGAGATGTTATCGCGCCGCGACCATGCGACGGGTGAGGTCCGTGACAAGTTGGCTCGCTACGGCTTTCGACAGCCCGCGATTGATTTCGCCGTCGAGCGCGCCACCGAGTATCGCTTTTTAGACGAGAACCGCTTTTGCTCGTACTTTATCGAGGAACGCAAGCGGCGCGGTTGGGGACAGCGCAAAATCGAGACCGAGCTCAAGCGACGTCATGTTGTGCTCGATGACATTCCCGGTTATCCCGAGGATTATTTTGCCGTCGAAGACGATTTGGCGCGTGCGTCAGCCCTGCTCGCCAAGCGGCATGTTCCAGAGACGCGCGGATTCGAAAAACTGGTTCGGTTTTTGATGGGCAAGGGCTTCTCGTTTCACATCTCCGCCGATGCCGTTAAGGCACGTCTCGATGCCGAATGCGAGGAATGTGCGCTTTAGGCGTATGCGTTTTGTGGCCCCGCCGTTCACCGCGTTTTAGCCGCCGTACTGGGGCCATTTATTTGACAGTTGTTGTGGTTCAACGTACGATAAACACTGTCATTTGCTTTGTGATATGTGCTCATCTGTGATGAGTTTGTTTATATGTTTATCTGTATCCGACCCGCATAAGCTGCGCCCATATTACTCAAATGTCGCGAGCCGTTCATAAGGACGGTTCGCTTTGTTGTGTAACGAATCCATAAAAAGGAGTGAGCATGCCTATCATTGCAGCGCTCGTTGGCATCGTTTTGGGTGCCATCGTCGCCATTGCCTACATGCGCACCGCCAAGCAGGGTAGTCTTCACGAGGCCGACGAAAAGATCCAGTCGGCACACGCACAGGCTGAGTCCCTGATCGGTGATGCAAAGCGTCAGGCCGAGACCCTCAAAAAAGAGGCTCTGCTCGAGGCTAAAGAGGAGATCATCAAGAACAAGCAGGCCGCCGAGGCCGAGGACAAGCAGCGTAAGAACGAGATTCGTACGCTCGAGAATCGCGTGATGCAGCGCGAGGAATCCCTCGATCGCCGCAACGACGCTCTCGACAAGCGCGAGCATCAGCTGTCCAGCCAGGCCGGTCAGGTCGAGAAGCGCTCCCGTGAGCTCGAGGAGCTCTGCGCAAAGCAGACCTCCGAACTCGAGCGTATCGCCGACCTTACCCGCGAGGACGCCCACAAGGAGCTCCTCGATAAGGTTCGCGGCGAGGTCACCCACGAGGCCGCCACGATCATTCGCGAGTCCGAGCAGCAGGTTCGCGCCGAGTGCCACAAGACCGCCCAGGAGATTTTGTCCCTGGCGATTCAGCGCTGCGCTGCCGACCATACTGCCGAGGTCACCGTTACCTCCGTGCACATTCCCTCTGATGACCTCAAGGGCCGTATCATCGGTCGCGAGGGTCGCAACATCCGCACCTTCGAGCAGGTTTCCGGCGTCAACCTCGTGATCGACGACACGCCCGAGACCGTCGTTCTTTCGAGCTTCGACCCGGTCCGTCGTGAGACCGCCCGTGTCGCCCTCGAGAACCTCATCGCCGACGGCCGCATTCACCCCGCCCGCATCGAGGAGATGTATCACAAGGCTGCCGACCTGGTTCAGCAGCGCGTGCGCGAGGCTGGCGAGCAGGCTGCCTTCGATACCGGCATCCACGACCTGCACCCCGAGATCGTCAAGACCCTTGGTGCCCTGCGCTACCGTACCTCGTTTGGTCAGAACGTGCTTCAGCACTCCCTCGAAGTCTCTGACCTGTGCGGCGTGATGGCTTCCGAGCTTGGCCTGGATGTTGTGACCGCCAAGCGCGCCGGCCTGCTGCACGACCTGGGCAAGGCAATCGACCATGACGTCGAGGGCCCGCATGCCGTCATCGGCGCCGAGCTTGCCCGCCGTTATGGCGAGAAGCCCGTTATCGTCCACGCTATCGAGGCTCACCATGCCGACGTCGACCCCAACACGGTGCTCGATGTCCTGGTACAGGCCGCCGATGCTGTCTCTGCCTCTCGCCCCGGTGCCCGTCGCGAGTCTGCCGAGAACTACATCAAGCGTCTTGAGAAGCTCGAGGAGATCGCCAACTCCCATGATGGCGTCGAGCGTACCTATGCCATGCAGGCTGGTCGCGAGGTCCACGTCATGGTTCAGCCGGACAAGATCTCCGATGCCCAGTCCACGGTCCTGGCTCACGATATCGCCCATCAGATCGAGGAAGAGATGGAGTATCCCGGTCAGGTGCGCGTTGTCGTGATTCGCGAGAGCCGCGCTGTCGATATCGCTAAATAACATGAGCGACGCGAACGAGCTCATCTCATTTATCGCGTCGATGTCGGGGGAGGGCAACCTTCGCGTCGAGGAGAACCTTGGCGAGGGGTATGTCCGCCTCCGCGTTTCGGAGGCCGAGCGGCGCCAGGCAAAGCACGACATTCAGCATGTCGAGGATATCGTCATCGAAATGCTTCGTAATGCTCGCGATGCTGGCGCCGACAAAGTCTATCTCGCCACGACCAAGGAAGATGGCGTCCGCACGCTTGTCTTTCTGGATAACGGTTCGGGCGTTCCGCAGGATATGCAAGAGCGAATCTTCGATGCTCGCGTTACCTCCAAGCTCGAGAGCATGAAGATGGACCGTTGGGGCGTTCACGGTCGTGGCATGGCATTGTTTTCGATCAAGCAGAACACCGACGAGGCCCGTGTGGTCACGTCCGGCGTCGATCTTGGTTCAGCCTTTAAGGTGAGCGTTGCAGCCGACCGCCTCAGCGAGCGTGCCGATCAGTCCAGCTGGCCCCAGGCCGTCAAGGATGAGGACGGACGTTATGTCTGTGCTCGCGGCCCGCATAATATTATTCGCGCTGCCTGTGAGTTTGCGCTCGAGGAGTTGCGTGGTTGCGATGTCTATCTTGGTTCTCCGTCTGAGATTGCCGCGACCCTTTATGCTCAGGCGTCAAGTCGGCTCGATACGTCGCGTCTCCTGTTCATTGATGACGAGAGCGAGCTTCCGGTTGTCGATCGTTTAGGCCTTGCCTCTGATGCCGAGGACTTTATCCGTATCTGCTCGGGTTTGGGTCTTGAGATGTCTGAGCGCACGGCCCATCGCATTTTGGCTGGGCAGATTAAGCCCGTTCGCGGTGTGACTGCTCGTCTGCTGCGCGAGCGTGATTCGTCCTCGCATGCGCCGGCTCCTGTCGATCTCGCGAAGGATCGTCGCGGGCTACGTATTGCCAAGGATGACATGGCACAGTTTTCGCGTGCTGTGGAGCGCGACTTTAATGACCTTGCCGCCCGGTACTATCTCAACCTTTGCGGCGACCCAAAGATTCGTGTTTCGCGTGATCGAATCACCGTGACCTTCGATCTTGCCAAAGAGGAATAGTTCCTTTACCGAGTCCACTCGGTACGATAAAGTTATTGCAGTTAAAACGTACTTTTAAACGCAGGAGTTTCTTCATGGATTGCCTGAAGGTATCAAGCAAATCATCGCCCGCGTCCGTTGCCGGTGCCATCGCCGGCATGGTCAAGGATGGTGTACCCGTCAACATCCAGTGTGTCGGCGCTGGTGCTGTCAACCAGGCCATTAAGGCCGTGGCTATCGCGCGCGGTTTTTTGATTCCAACCGGTTTTGATATTTCCTGCGCGCCCGTGTTCTCCGACATCCTCATTAACGGGGAGTCGCGCACGGCCATCCGCCTTTCTATCTACGTTCACCAGATCAATCGAGCTGCTATGGATAACGTCGTCATGGATGATGTTAAGCCTGTGGCATAGCTTCTGCTTGCCTCGATTCGCCTCCCTTCCATCGTTAGGACTTATGCACATGGACCAGCGTTCCGTACGCGATATTCTTGCCGGTAAAACCTACTTTATCCGCACCTTTGGCTGCCAGATGAATCAGCACGATTCCGAGCGCGTGAGCGGTCTGCTCGATTCGTATGGTTGCCTCATGGCGCTCGATCCCGAGCATGCCGATATCGTTGTCTTCATGACATGCTGTGTGCGTGAGGCCGCCGATACTCGCCTGTACGGTCAGTGCAATTCCTGCAAAAGCCTGCCGCCTTCGCCTTCTGGCAAGCGTGTGGTTGCCGTGGGCGGCTGCATCGCGCAGCGTGATGGCGAGGGCCTGCTCACCAACGTCGATAACGTCAATGTCATCTTTGGCACGCATTCTATCGCACATGTGGCCGAGCTCATTGCCGAGGCGTTCCTTGACGGCAAGCGTCATATCCGCACCAATGAGCATGAGGATACGGATGCCATGAGCATGCCGTGGCATCGCGAGACCCAGTATCACGCCTGGGTGCCCATCATGACGGGCTGCAATAATTTCTGCACCTATTGCATCGTGCCGTACGTGCGCGGTCGCGAAAAGAGCCGCCCCTTCGAGGAAATTGTCGACGAGGTGACCGGTTTGGTGCGCCAGGGCGTGCGTGAGATTACGCTGCTGGGCCAAAACGTTAACTCATATGGTCGCGATCTGTTTGGCAAGCCACGTTTTGCCGATTTGCTGCGCGCGGTGGGCGATACGGGTGTGGAGCGCATCTTCTTTACGTCTTCGCATCCCAAGGATCTGCTGCCCGAGACCATCGACGCCATGGCCGAGACGCCTGCTGTTATGCCGCAGCTGCACCTGGCCGTCCAGTCAGGTTCGACGCGGATCCTCAAAGAGATGAATCGCCGTTATACACGCGAGGACTATCTGGGCCTGGTCGATCGCATTCGCAACCGCATGCCCGATATCGCGCTCTCGACTGACATTATCGTTGGCTTCCCGGGCGAGACTGAAGAAGACTTTGAGCAGACGCTTTCACTTGCCGAGACGGTCCGCTATGCCCAGGCCTATACCTTCATCTATTCCAAGCGCGCCGGTACCCCGGCCGCAGAGATTGACGATCCTACGCCGCATGAGGTTATTCTCGGGCGTTTCAACCGCCTGGTTAAGGTTATCGAGACCACGGCACATGAGTATAACCAGGGTGAACTTCATACTGTGGTTCCGGCGCTCATTGAGGGAACGAGTAAAAAGAACGACGCGGTCCTGCTGGGCAAGAGTCCCAAGAATCAGACCGTGCATGCGCCTATCCCCGAGGGTTACAGCATCGATCAGCTTGTTGGCAAGATCGTTGATGTTGACGTTGACGTTGCCAAGACCTGGTATTTGTCCGGCTCCGTTGTGGGCGAGCCGCGCTAATGGTTTCTTCCGGGGCAGGTCTTTCCGCCGTTGCGATCGTCGGTCCGACGGCGGTTGGTAAGAGTGATGTTGCCGACCGTTTGGCCGCTCGTCTTTCGTCCGAAGTGCTGTCGTGCGATGCGATGCAAATCTATCGCGGCATGGACATCGGTACCGCAAAGATGACGCCCGATGAGTGTACGGCGCCGCTGCGTCTCGTCGACATTGTAGAGCCGGGTGTGGCATATTCTGCTGCGCTTTATCAGGCTGACGCTCGCGCGCATGTTGAACGTCTCATTGGTTCGGGTTGTCAGCCGGTTTTTTGCGGAGGTACGGGGCTATATCTCAAGGCCGCCCTCGATGAGATGGACTTTCCCTCGGGTGAACTTGAGGACGATCGCCGTGTGGGCTATCAGGAGCTTGCCGAGCGTATTGGCGAGGAAGAACTGCATGCCCTGCTTGCCGAGCGCGACCCAGAATCGGCTGCTGTTATTCATCCCCATAACGTGCGCCGTGTGATTCGTGCGCTCGAGATGCATGATGATGGTATCTCCTATGCACAGCAAAAAAGTCAGTTTAGTGTTCCGCGCGAGCATTATCATGCTCTATGGTTTGGTCTGACGCGTAATCGCGAGGTGCTCTATGAACGCATTAACCTACGTGTCGATGTGATGTTTGAGCAGGGTCTTGTTGATGAGGTTCGCGGTCTTATGGACCAGGGGCTGGGAGATGCCCTGACTTCGATGCAGGCAATTGGCTATAAAGAGATCATTGATGCTTTCAATGGCGTGATTTCTATGGATGAGGCTCGCGAACTCATCAAGATGCGTTCGCGTCGCTATGCCAAACGTCAGCTTTCGTGGTTTAAGCGCGATGACCGTATCGTGTGGTTTGATATGGACGAGTTTACGATCGATGAGGTCGTTGAGGACATCCTGCATCGTATTGAGGCTGCCTAATGGCCCGTTTCCCCCTTGTTCCCACGGCACCCGAGCCCGAGCGTGCCATATTAGTTGGTGTTGAGTGGCGCGACAATGCATGGCCGCTCGATCGTTCGCTTGACGAGCTTGAGCGCCTGGCCCATACGGCTGGCGCCCAGTGCGTGGCGCGTTTGTCACAGCGTTTGGTTAAGCCGTATCCAAAATCGTTTATCGGTTCCGGTAAGGTTGAAGAGCTGTGCGGCCTGGTGCATCGCATGGATGTCGATGTTGTTATCTTCGACGACGACCTGACGCCCTCGCAGCAATCCTATTTGGAGAAAGCCGTGGGCGAGCCGGTAAAGATTATCGATCGTACAGCACTGATTCTGGATATCTTTGGCCTGCATGCTCAGACGCGTGAGGGACGCCTGCAGGTACAGCTGGCGCAGCTTCAATATCTGTTGCCTCGTCTGCGCGGCATGTGGAGCCATCTTGCCAAGGAGCAGACGCGTGGCGGCATCGGTTCGCGCTTTGGCCAGGGTGAAAGCCAGCTCGAGGTTGACCGTCGCTTGATTCGCAATAAGATTGCCGCGCTTCGTCGTGAGCTCAAGCAGGTTGAACAGCGTCGCGATGTTCAATCCAAGAGCCGCATTGAGTCACCGGCGTTTCGCGTCGCGTTAGCCGGTTATACCAATGCCGGTAAATCGACGTTGCTCAATCGCCTGACCGGCTCTACGGTACTTTCGCAGGACAAGCTATTTGCTACGCTCGACCCGACGACGCGTTCGTATCGCCTGCCCGGCGGTCGCGGCATGACGATTACCGATACCGTCGGCTTTATTCAAAAGCTACCGCATGGTTTGGTCGATGCCTTTAAATCGACGCTGTCCGAGGTGTTGGGTGCCGATTTAATTCTCAAAGTCGTAGATGCGTCTGATGAGGACTATGAGCGACAGCTGGAGGCTGTCGACCGCGTGCTTGATGAGATCGGCGCTGGAGAGCGTTTAACGCTGACCGTATTCAATAAGATTGATCTTCTCGATAGCGTTGATCGATTAAGTTTCCGTCGTCGCTATCCCGAGGCCGTGCTGTTCTCGGCCCAGACGGGCGAGGGACTCGACGATCTCGTCGACCGTATTGCTCGTGAGGCGGCTGCTACCGATGTGCTGCTCTCTGCTGATATCCCGTATCGTGAGGGCGCCCTCATCACGCTTGTGCATGAGCAGGGAACCCTTTTGCACGAGGAATATCTTGAGGACGGCGTTCGTATTGTGGCGAAGCTGCCGGCCCGTATCGCGCCGCGGCTCGAGCGTTATCGCACTGAGTAGACGAGCTCCAAAATGCCCAGAATGATGGGCTGATGCAGCAGATAAAAGGGGAGTGCATGACGTCCAAGGCTGGCGAGCGCCGGGACGGGATTGGCGTAGGCCCAGCTTGGGGCGGGATGTTCACATCTTTGAGCGGTACGCGCAGCGAAGTATCCTGTGAGATACATGAATATGAACGGGATGATTGGATAATAGTCGCCTGAAACGAACCAGGGGCCGGGAAATCCTAGCCACGCCAAATAGGGGAATGAATAGGTCGATTTCGGGATGCCCCATGTCGCTGCGAAGAGAGCGAGGCATATCGCAATGCCCCACGTGCTGGGCACTTTCTTAAGCATCGGTCGTGTTACGGCTGCCACAGCGGTACACGCCGCCATGCAATAAATGATGCCAAAGTTCACTGAATCGTCGACCGATACGAGCGTTGTTGCGATCCAGACGACCAAAGCTGCGGCTGCGTACTTGGCCGCTCGTTTAGCATTGTTGCGTGAGAGCGTGCACATCCAACCCGCTATAAACAAAAATACCCAGCTGATGCTGGCGCGCCAGATGTCTTGAAAGACAGTCTGGGTAAACCAGGGCATATCCCAGTCGTACAGGTAGGCGAGATCGTAGCAAGCGTGAAAACCTGCCATTGAAATCATCGTAAACCCGCGGACGGTATCAAAGATGGTGATGCGTTTTTGCATTACGAGAACCGGCGCATCAAGCCGACGACTTTGCCCAAGATAACGGGATTCGTTGCATAGATAGGCTCCATGGTGTCATTCTCAGGCTGCAGGCGTACGCGTCCCTGCTCCTTGTAGAACGTTTTGACGGTCGCTGAACCATCAATCATGGCCACGACAATTTCGCCATTCATGGCACTCTTTTGTTCACGGACGATGATGTAATCGCCATTGAAGATGCCGACATTGATCATTGAGCTCCCATGCACCTCAAGGATAAAGGAACCCTGATCGGTGGCGATTTCGGTCGGGATAGTAAAAGTGTCTTCGATGTTCTGCTCGGCCAGAATGGGGATCCCAGCCGCGACGCGACCAACGAGCGGTAGCGAGACCGTTCCGCGAGGTGCGGTGGGCTCGTCAGATTTAGAAATTGAGACCGAGGAGCCGTCCTCGTTAAAGAGTTCCAGGGCGCGCGGTTTGGTGGCATCGCGCTTGAGCAGCCCGCGCGCCTCCAAGGCAGATAAGTGGGCGTGCACGGTGCTGGGGGAGGAAAGGCCCACGGCAGAAGCCATCTCGCGCACGCTGGGCGGATAACCCTTCTCTTGCTGATATTCCTTGATGAAGTCGTAAATTTGCTGCTGACGCTTGGTAATTTTGCGAGCCATCAGGGCATCCTCTCTACCCATGTCAAACAAATGTTCGAATTTTGCTTGACAGGAACAACTGTTCGAAGATAATAATAACCGAACATTCGTTCTCGCGCTAGACATTTTTGTCCGCGCGGCTTGATAAAACTGTTCTCAGCAAAACACGCGAGAGGAGAACATGATGAACGCAACGAATATGGTCCAGGGAAACCTCGCCCTTAAGCTCGAGACGCCTGCAGAACCCACTTTTACGGTTGTTCAGGGCGGCCGCTCCGGCTTTCAGCCTTTGACCGTAAAGCCTGCTCGCAATCAGCAGGCTGTAGTCGCGCCGGCTCGCGTTGCCCTGAAGGTTCCGACGATTGTCGCCGTTGCCGTTGCGCTTACGCTCTTCTTTGTCCTCGCTACGTCGGTCTTTAGCGCTCGTCACGCCGCGTATGCCGAGTCCGTTTCCAATGTTACCTACGAGACCATTCGCGTTCAGCCTGGCGATTCTCTTTGGTCGCTTGCCGAGGAATATCCAATCGAAGGCCTTTCCACGCAAGAGACTTCCGACATGATTCGTAGTGTCAATCATCTGGAGCATGGTTCGCTCGCCGCCGGTGCGCATCTTAAGGTTCCTGCTCGTTCGTAATCATTATCGCGCTGCGCATGGTACCCTTGTTATCGTTTAAGAGGAGGTACCATGCGCTGTCCCAAATGTGGCAAGGCACATACCCGCGTCGTTGATTCCCGTATGCAGGAGTCAAATAACACCATTAAGCGCCGTCGCGAATGTTGCTCGTGTAACTATCGCTTTACAACGTTTGAGCGATGCGAAGACCCAATCGAGGTCATTAAGTCAGACGGAACCAAGCAGCGGTTCGATCGCAATAAGCTGCTCGTCGGCTTGATGCGCGCCACCATCAAGCGTGATATCGATACTAAGAAGCTCAATGAGATTATCGACGACATCGAGGTCGAGCTGCGCTCTCGCACGCTGACGGCCGTTACGTCCCATGAGTTGGGTGACATGGTGCTCAAGCGCTTGGCCAAGATCGACAAGGTGGCCTACATCCGCTTTGCCTCGGTCTACCGCGATTTCAAAGACGTCGATGAGTTTCTGCAAGAGCTCGACAAGCTAAGGTAATTCCATGCCCAACATTACCGTCAACATAAAGCGTCTCGACCCCACCGTCGAGCTTCCCAAATACGCCCATCCCACCGATGCCGGCTTGGATTTGCGCTCCAACGAGGACTGCGTCCTGAAGCCCTTCGAACGTCGTCTGGTCTCTACTGGGCTGGCCATCGCCTTGCCCGATGGCTACGCCGGCTTCGTCCAGCCCCGCAGCGGCTTGGCCATCAAGCAGGGCCTGTCTATAGTCAACACGCCGGGCCTCATCGACGCCCACTACCGAGGAGAGCTCAAAGTCATCCTCATCAACCTAGACCCCACGAACAACATCCAAATCAACAAAGGCGACCGCATCGCCCAGCTCGTCATCCAAGAAGTCCCCACGGTCAACCTCGTAGAAGTAGAAGAACTAGATAAAACCGACCGAGGAGCCGGCGGTTTCGGTTCTAGCGGCGTCGCTTAGTCGTTTACGTACTGTCCGCTGACCGGCCCGACCCGCCTATATATCATCCCATGCTCAAACATTCTCGCGGGGGCGCTCGTATCCCTCCCGCCCGTCTCTCACACATATCATTCCATGCTCAAACATTCTCGCGTCGCTTCGCTCGCTGCGAAACTGCGCGTGGAACGATATGTGTGAGAGACGGGCGGGCGGTTACTCGCTTGAAAAATTAAAGCCTTTCTTTCTAGTAAGCCGATGCGATAAAGGAAAACCTCCTTTCTCGCATCGGCTTACTATATTTATATTTTTGGTTTTGCCTTTGCAGATTCTGATGGTGGGGAATCTGGTATAGCTGCAAGTACGTTAACGCAGCTTGCCTGTGGGAGGCCCCTATATATCGTCCCGCGCGCAGTTTCGCAGCGAAGCGAGAATGTTTGAGCATGGGATGATATATAGGGGCCTCCCGCAGGTAAGCGGGCAATCCAATGCTAGCGGATATGCGCTGGCTTGCCGCCCCAGTAGAAGCGGCAGAAGGCTCGTTTACGTTTTTGGGGTTTGCCTACGAGCTCCATGGTTGCGATGGCTATATCTTCGGCTGCGTGGGGGCGGCGTAGTACTTCGCCGTTGATGAGTAGGGCTTTGAGTGATTCGGGATGATCGTGCAGATGGCGCAGGGTTACGATGAGTTCTCGTGCGGTGGTGACATGCATGCTGGCGCCCATTCCGGTGAGCATGGTGGTGTTGGCCTTTTCTTGACCATATGATTTGCCCAGCAGAATCATCGGCAGATGCGCGCACAGGCATTCGGTGACGGTGAGTCCGCCCGATTTGAGGATTGCCAGGTCGCAGCCGTGCATGAGGGCCGCCATGTCGTCCACGTAGTCTAGAACCGTGACATTTTCGAGCTTCATGGCGTCGAAGAGCGTCTTGAGGCGG
Organism: Collinsella aerofaciens; assembly: GCF_015552075.1. Classification (GTDB taxonomy): domain Bacteria; phylum Actinomycetota; class Coriobacteriia; order Coriobacteriales; family Coriobacteriaceae; genus Collinsella; species Collinsella aerofaciens_Y. The sequence goes on along the minus strand of NZ_JADNDZ010000024.1, from coordinate 9,646 downwards.
GTGGCGTATTCCTCATCCTTGCCCGGCAAAAAGACAAAGTGCATGTCCTCGAAGCTGCGCAGGAAGGGGAGTGTGCGGTCCATCTCCGCGCGAAAGCGAACGTACGGTTGAGGCAAACTGGCACCGGCCATCACCAACACAACTGTCTTGTCAGCGGGGAGATTGAACTTCTCGAGTTCTTCCTCGCGATTGTAGTCCGTATCAAACCCGGCGCGGATGGGGATGCCTGTAATGCGGATCTTGGTCTCGGGAACCTTACGGGGGCGAAGTGTCTCGGCCATAAATTCGTTGGCCACGCAGAACAGGTCGGTGTCCTTGTGGGGCCAAAAGCCTTCGACTTCATAGTCTGTTGGTACGCAGATGACCGGGTAATCGATACCCGTGATGACGCGGGCGCCCACAGCGACGTTGGCCGCCGTAATGTGTGTTGCGACCACGGCTATGGGCCTGCGGGTCCGGACGTATTCGTTGAAGGCGGGGAACATAATTCGCGACCATGCCGTGCCGCCACCCCAGAGAAGATGTCCCGTAAGCGTATATCGCCAGGTCAGGTCGTAAATGGGGCGCGTGGCTCCCGTAAAAGAAGCCGCGGTCTTATTGCCGTCGAATTTAATACGTCCAAAATCAAGGATATCGAGCACTTCAATCTCAACATCCTCGGGGACGCCATTGGTGCCGCGGACGAGGTCTAATGCCTGCGCAATCGCATTTGCGGCGGCCTTGTGGCCCGAGCCGACCGAGGCATGCACGATGGTCACGAGGGGTTTTTGCTGAGCCAAGAGCGTGGTTTGCTCCGATTGGGGAGTGCTGTGCGTGATCAGGGGAGCGTCGTCGCTCGTCTGCGTCTGATCCATCGATAACTCCCCTTCGACGTTGTAACACGGATTTATCATTGTAGTGCATGAGTGTCACGTTCACGTAAATTTGGGTATGAGCGCAAAGAACGACAACGTTTCGACGAGAGGACTCTTCATGATTACCGATCAGACAATCGATGTTGCGATTATCGGCGGCGGCCCCGCGGGCTATGCTGCCGCCATTTATGCGGCGCGCGCCAACCTTACGACGACTGTCCTTGAGCAGGGTATGTCTGGCGGACAGATTGCTACATCCAACGAGATTGAGAATTATCCTGGTATTCCACTGCTGAGCGGCGCCGAACTTGGTGAGCGGTTCCAACAGCATGCTGAAGGCCTGGGGGCCCAGGTTAAATGGAGTATGGTGACAGGCGTCGATTACGATGCCGATGCGGCTCAATTTACCATCCATCATGATATGGGCGACACAGCGGCCAAGAGCGTCATTGCGTGCATGGGCGCCACGCCGCGTCCTGCGGGTTTTATTGGCGAGGACGCGTATCGCGGTCGTGGCGTTTCGTATTGCGCGACGTGTGACGGCATGTTCTTCCGTGGCAAGCAGGTCTTTGTTATCGGAGGCGGCAATTCGGCATGCGAGGAGGCACTGTTCCTGTCCGACATTGCCAGCAGCGTGACCATCGTGCTGCGTCGCGATCAGTTCCGTGCACCCGAGGGCGTTGTGAATAAGGTGCTTGCTAAGGACAATATTTCAGTTAGGTACCAAACTAGTATTGTTGAGCTTTCTGGTGAAGCGATGCCCACGACAATCACGTTCAAGAACAATGCGACTGGTGAAATGCACACTGAGTCCTTTGAACCTGGCACATTTGGCATTTTTGTCTTTACGGGGACGCAGCCACATACCGAGCTTGTTGAGCATCTCGTCGATCTGGCTCCCGACGGCGGCATTGTTACCGACGATTCGATGGCCACCCGTACGCCCGGTTTATTCGCAGCTGGCGACATCCGTTCCAAGCGTTTACGCCAAGTTGTGACCGCCGTTTCTGATGGAGCCATAGCGGCAACCAGCGCATACGCATTTCTTCGTGGATAAGTACGATAATATATCTTATGTAATGTTGTTATCTATTAACTAAATGGCGGGACGATGCATCAGTGCACAGTCCCGCCATTTTTCTTGCCGGCTATGTGGTATGCAAAACTAGATAACCTAGAATACAATATAGCTAATGAACGGAGGAGCCTTATGAACCACGCCAAACGCGTTATCCCGATGTCCGATTCGTCGGTCAGCATTAAACCTGAGGATATTCAGCCCACTGTGCTGCCCGATGCATTTATTCAGTCCGATATCGTGCGTAAACTCAATACGTTGAGTCTGCCGCGCTATGACCAGTTGCCCAATGTGACGCTCTACCGCGACCAGGTCATTGAGTATGTTGCGCTGTGGATGGAGTCGCTGTCTATTTGCGTTGAGCAGCCTGTCATTACGCCATCGATGATCAATAACTACGTGAAGGTCGGCCTGGTGCCTGCTCCGGTCAAAAAGCAGTATGGTCGCGAGCAGATTGCCCGCCTGATCGCTATCTGCATCTTTAAGCAGGTGCTACCTATTGCTGCGGTGCAGGCGCTCTTTAACATTCAGCGTTTGAGCTACGATGCCCCGACAGCCTTCGACTATGTGGTCGATCAGCTCGAGGCATCGATTCGTTCGGCGTTTTCTGTCGAGCAGACGCCGGTTCCCGATACGGCGCATCAGGTTACGCGTGAGTCGCTGCTTGTGCGCAGTGCGGTTTCCTCCTTCGTTTCGAAGGCTTACTTGATGAGCTATCTCAAGTTCAACGGGTTTAATAGCTAGCCGACGTATAAAACGGGCGGGACAAAGAGCCATCTGTCGCTTTGTCCCGCCCGTATTTTGCTTGGTTGGACTTTATTTGCCTGAAGCTACGCCCATGCCGTAGCCGATGATGAGGCCGTGCATTTCGGCGTAATAGGAATCCAGGCCGTTGCAGGGCATGATGATGGTCTTGGAGCCGGGCCAATGTTCGACTATGCGATCAGTAAGCGCCTGGGCTCCAGCTTCGTTCTCAACGTGATCGATGATGACCTCACCGCCCTTAAAGCCCTCGGCTTCCATAGTGTCGATGATCTTGTTGAGCATCTTCTTTTCGCCACGCGTGTGCCCGACGAGTTCGATTTTACCGGCCTCACTCGCCGTGCCCAAAATGCGGATATTGAGCTTGTTGGCAATGACGCCGGCTGCCTTAGGGATACGTCCGGCTTTGGCGAGGTTTTCGTAATTGCACAAACTGAAGAGGATTTTGCTGTTCTGTTCAAGGCTATCGAAGCATGCGCAAGCATCCTCGAATGAGACATTCGGATTGCTTGCAAGATAGCGGTCGAACAGCAAGAAAATGAGGTCCATTTTGCCGCCAGCTGCGCGTGAATTGACTAGATGAATCTGTCGGTCGGGCTCCTCGGCAAGAACCATATCGCGAGCCGTGGCTGCCGCGTTGTAGCTGCCCGACACGCCCTCAGAGATCGGCATGCAGATGGTCTTGTCTGCCAATTTGAAGAGCTCGGCCCACTCCCCTACGCTGGGACAAGCGCTCGAAGAAGCGTTCGTCTCCGCCTGAACAGCGCAGTTGAGCTCATGAACATCGAGCGAAAGGTCATCGACGAATTCACGCTCCCCCACTCGAATTTTGAGGGGCGCAAATGCAAAGGTGGTATGGGGCGCGGTCGGTTGCCAATCGCGGAGGTTACAGCTTGAATCGGAGATAAGTGCCCAGCTCATAGAGGGTCCTTTCTAATTGTTCCCATTCAATTATAGCCATCTTGCAAATTGAATGTACGGCTATCTAGTTTTGAATACTAGATAGCCGTACAAGATTAGAGAAAAAAGAATGGACCTCGCGACTTAAAGCCACGAGGTCCACATTCACACGCTGTGTAAGATGACTTAATAGCGCACGAAGATGTAGTTATTGTTCATGCCGGCGGCGACGGAGCTGATGATGACACCCGTGTTGTAGTCGGAAGCATGAATCATCTGACCACCACCGATGTAAATGCCGGTGTGGTACGAGTTGACCACAACGTCACCGGGCTGCGGATCGGACACACGCGTCCAGCCCATAAAGGTACCCGTGGTGCCCAGGCGGCAATAGCGACCAGTGAGGCAATAGCTAACAAAACCAGAGCAGTCGAAGCTGTTCGGGCCAATTCCGCCCCAGGAATAAGCGCAACCAAGCTTACTGTATGCACGCGAGACAACAGAACCGCCGTCGACGGACTGGCTCGGAGCAGAAGGCGTCGGAGCCGGAGCAGGTGCGGGGGGCTGCGGCGTCGGAGCAGGTGCCGGCGTAGGAGCCGGAGTGTTGCCGCCCTGGTTGTTGTTATTGCTGGTCTGGCCACCGTTGTTGGTGTTCTCGGTCGTACCGGCAGTCTCGTTGCTCACCGTGGCCTTCTCGGCGGTGCTGGCGTTGATGCCGGCCTGCAGCGCGGCGTTGGCCTCGGCCTCGGCGGCAAGCTCGGCCTGCAGCTGCGAATCCAGGGAGTTTACGACGCTCTGGGCTTCAGCCTGCTGGGCGTTAAGCTCGTCGACCTTCTTTTGCGTGGCGGCGACGTTCTTCTCCTGCTCGGCCTGCTTATCGGTGAGCTGCTGCTTAAGCTCCTTGACCTCTTGAATGGTCTGAGCTTGCTTATCGGAAACTTTGCCGTAGTAGAACAGACGGTTGAGCATATCGCTCAGGTCATCGACACCCGTCAGAACCTGAAGCAGGCTCAGACCGCCGGTTTTGTACTCGCCGGCGACATAGGTCGAGAGCTTGGCCTGACCATCGGCAATTTCCTGCTGCTTTTGCGTGATCTCGCCAGCAGTCTGATCGAGCGCCTGCGTCTGCGTGGCGAGCTCATCGTAAATCTGCTGGGTTTGGGTACCGATCTGCTCGAGCTTAGTACGAGCAGCGGCAAGGTCGGATGCGGTATCGGCGTAGGCAGGAGCCGCGAGGCCCAAGCCCAAAACACAAGCGAGGGTTGCCGTAGCAGCGCAGCGTGCCATGTTTTTATGCGTGTTTGCTGTGCGCATGTAGCTTCCTTTCCAGTAACTAAGGGTAACGGCTAGTCCACCGTCACCAGGCTAAAGAGCTCCACATCGTCATCAGACGGCGTGAGCTTCTCGCGCGGGTTGAGAAACGTAAGCTCAAGGATACAACCGTAACCGACAAGCTTTGCGCCCATATCTCGCACCAGTTTACCTGTTGCCTCGACGGTTCCGCCCGTCGCGACCAAGTCGTCCAGAATCAACACGGTATCTTTAGAGCTGATAGCGTCGGCATGGATTTCAATTGAATCGGTGCCGTACTCGAGCTCGTAGCTCTGACTTACGGTCTCGCGCGGTAGCTTGCCAGGTTTACGTGCGGGAACAAAGCCGGCGCCAAGGGCTACAGCCACCGGTACGCCAACCATAAAGCCGCGAGCCTCGGGACCCACGACCTTGGTGATTCCCATGCCGGCAAAGTGCTCGGCGAGGGCATCGGTCATGGCTTTGAGCGCCTCGGGATTGCCAAAGAGCGGCGTGATGTCTTTAAAGATGACTCCGGGCTCGGGATAGTCGGGGATGTCGACGATTTGAGATTCGAAGTCGTACATTGCATGACCTTTCAATGGGTTGCCGAAATTTCAGCAGCGGTTATTTGCCCGCGGTGGCGGCGCCGGATTGCGAAGGGGCGACGACTTTGAGCGGCTTTACGAGAGAATCCTCGTGCGAAACCGGCGCGGCTGGCTCTTCGTTTTTGGCCTTGGTGGACTCGGAACGCGTGATTTCCTCATCGAGTGCATCGATGTCGGCGTCCTCGACCACGGCGTTGAGCGACTCAAAAACGCGGTTCTTGAGCAGCGCGGTGTGCACGCCCTCCGTCAGGTCGTGAAGCTTCTTAAACGCACGCTCGAGCTTGGCGTCGCGCTCGTCATCGGAGGTATCCATTCCGAGCATGCTCACGAGCACCTGCTCAAACATCGAGGACTCGCGGTTAGCGGAAGACACGTACTGACGCAGGTTGCGTGGCTCGATATGGAAGCGCGACAGCTCGGAGCAGTAACGGATGATCGGAAAATCGCGACCATCGACGAGCTCGCGGTTCTGCGGGCTTTTGATGATGCGAATGAGGTCGTTTTCGGCGAGCGAGCGGATAAACGAAATCTCGACGCCCAGCATATCGGGAATGGTCTCGATGGGATGCAGCTTTTGCTTAGTCTCCTTGGGCTCCGTCTTGAGCGGAACATCGGACAGCAAGCCCACCTCGTAGGCGAGCGTTGACAGGTCCGTGGCGTTTTCCAAGCGCTGCTTAATCACGTTGAGTGGCATATAGCGGGTCTTCTGCAGGTGCAGGATGACCTCCAGGCGATCAACGTCCTCCTTTGAGTACTGACGGTATCCCTTTGGCGTACGATGAGGGGTAATGAGCCCCTCATCCTCTAGAAATCTAATTTTTGAGTTCGAAAGATCGGGGTATGCGCCTCGAAGTAGGTTGACGACTTGGCCGATACTCAAATAGTTGCGTTCGGCCATGCCCTACTCACCGGTTTCGATGCGCTCCGGCGTGCTCTCGTGGTAGATGAGCGTAAACGTACCGATCTGGACGGAAGAACCGTCGTGCAGCGGGGCTGCATTGACGATGGCACCGTCGACCCAGGTGCCATTGAGCGAGCCCAAGTCCTCGATGCGAGCGCCGAGGCCCTCGCGAATAATGCGCGCGTGGCTGCGCGAAACGGTCATGTCATTGAGGAAGATGCCGTTCGCAGGATCGCGGCCGATGGTGGTCACGTCGTCCTCGAGTTCAAAAGCGGCACCAGTCTGCGGACCCTTGACGATGGACAGAACGGGGGCGGTGATGCGCACGTTGGCCATGAGGTCGGGAACGGTGACGTCGCTTGAAGGAACGCGGAATACGCAGGTAGCGTCCGCGGTCTTATCATTCTGAGGCATATTGTTAACCATGTTGTCCATGACAACCCCTAACTTATCGCGGACCTGCCGCAAATAATGAACCGTACGTAATCATACCCCAACGAATCAGTCTTCGATTTCAGGGTTCAGAAAGTCGATGTCCTCGTCCTCGGGATGCGCGAGAGCCTGTTTAATGGCCGCTCCGCCCTTAATGGAGTAGATGACAGCCGTGAGCATGGAGAAGATCACGCCGCCGTACACAAAGAAGATGCCGAGGGGCACCGAGCTTCCGTTGAGGCCCGGGAAGGCCGTAAGGGATGAAGGTAAAAGATGCAGGCCGTCAATAACGGGGAAACCGAGCAGCATGAGCGAGAAACCAGTCATGAGCAGCGCTGTGGCAATCTTTCCCGGGAAGACGACATCGATGGGGCGACGGTGATAATGACGAACGATAAGCGTGCCGATGCCCAGATAGATGTCGCGGCCAATAATGAGCACGCAGACCCAGACGGGCAGCTCTCCGCGGACCACTAGTCCCAAGACGCCGGTGAACAGCAGCGCACGGTCGCAAATGGGATCCATGACCTTGCCGAGCCATGAGACCGTCTTAGTCATGCGGGCGATCTGGCCGTCCATCCAGTCGGTGGAGGCGGCAACGGCGTAGATAACGATGGCGATGACGCGGTTGTTATCCGTCACAAACAGGTACAGAAATACCAGGGTGAGGATCAGGCGCGTAAAGGTGATGAAATTGGAGATCGTAAAGATCTTATTCGACGGGTAATCGGAAGTGCCGATAAGCTCCTTTTTGATCTTCTTTTTGATGCCCACAGGACTCCCCCGCTGGTTAACGACAAAACTTTCGATACTATACCCGTTCCGGCGATGTCTATCCAGCGCAGCCATAGAGAGTCCAGACATGTGGAGGGCGCTGCCGCAACGTGAATGTGCCGTTTTTGTGTACGTCAGCCTCCAAACATGTCATAAATTGTCGTTTTTGGAGGATGACGTACAAGTTTTTGTTAAGCGAAAGTATCGATTAATAAAGCCGTTGATTCTTCGTTGCTTACTTTATTGATTCTTAACAAGACGATATGAGAAAGCCATTTGGGTCGCCTCCCCCGCGGCGCAGCTTCTTTCCGCGGGCTCGGGATGCCACAATGGGCTTTGAGTATCGGCCCGTGCGGTAGCCCTTACCGCACCTGCGGGGAGGAGGCTTCCCATGCCCCATGTTACCTCCATCGGCCTGGACGTCCACGCGCGATCGGTCGCCGCTGCGGCGTTCAACCCCTTCACCGGCGAGGTGGTGCACCGTGACTTCGGGACGGACGCCGCCGAGATCGCCGAGTGGGCGCTCGGGTTCGAGGAGCCCAGGGCCTGCTACGAGAGCGGCCCCACCGGCTTCCACATGGCGCGCGAGCTGCGCGCGCTCGGCCTCGACTGCGCCGTGGCCGCCGTCTCCAAGATGCAGAGGCCGGCGGCGGCCGCCCGGCGCAAGAACGACCGGCGCGACGCCGAGTTCATCGCCCGCATGCTCGCCACCCACAACATCGTCGAGGTCCCGCTGCCCGACATGGCGGTCGAGGCCGCCCGGGACCTCGACCGCGCCCTCGACGACGCGACCCGCGAGCTCCGCCGCTCGAGGCAGCGTCTCAACATGTTCCTGATCAGGCTGGGCCACGTCTGGGACGAGCGCAACGCCGACGGGGCGAGGAAGAAGGCCTGGACGAGGGCCCACTGGAGGTGGGTCTCGGAGATCAGGCTCGAGGGGCCGCAGCGCGACGCGCTGGAGTACTACGTCACGGCCGCCCGCTGCGCGGAGTCGGACAGGCGGCAGCTCGAGAGGAGGGTCGTCGCGCTGGCGGGCACCGACCGCTGGCGGGCGACGGTGGAGGCGCTGTCCTGCATCAAGGGTGTCGACACCCTGACGGCCTTCAGGCTCGCGGCGGAGGCCGGGTCCTTCAGCAGGTTCCGCTCGGCGCCGGCCTTCGCGAGCTGGTGCGGGCTCATCCCGTCGGAGCACTCGAGCGGCGAGTCCGAGCGGCGCGGCGGGATAACCAAGGCCGGCAACGCGCTCGCGCGCACGGCGCTCATAGAGTCCGCATGGCACTACTCCACGTGCTCCCCGAGGCCCAAGGCCCCAGCCCCCGGCACCGACGTGCCCCCGGTGATACGCTCGAGGGCGGACGACTGCACCGCCAGGCTCCACCGCCGCCGAGAGGCGCTGGCCGCGGCGGGCAAGAGCGCGTGCAAGGCCAACGCCGCCGTGGCGCGCGAGCTCGCCTGCTGGGTCTGGGAGATCGGGTGCAGGTCCGAGGGGACCGTCCTCTAGCGGCCGGCGACAACCGACTCCCGCCGGGAGGGCCCGCGCCTCGACGCATCGCCGGCGCGAGTTCACGACCTTTTTGATGGGCAGCCCCCGGGCCGCGCCCGACAAAAGACTGGATTCGTACGATAGCGCCGGACGGAGAATCGAAATGCGGTGGGGTGCGCGGACATACCGGGCTGACCGCCGGAAGCGCACCCGCAAGAGCCCGCGGATATTAGCTTGCCAGGCAAGCGTCGACTAAGCCATGCAGCGTGCGCGGGCTCTCCCGACGGGAAACGAAAAAGCCCGGTTTCAAACCGGGCTCGAACGAACATGCCTATTGACAATGGCTTTCTCATATTAAGAAAGGCCACCGTCGCTAAGACGATGACCCAACTTCATTAAGCAACGGCTCTGCCCAGCTCTCTACAACTTGGGCTGCCGTCGGCACCATTTTACCCTCCTGACGAGGAATTCGTCCATATTTCAAAAACCAAATTGCGTTTGCTATCGAAGCCTTGATTGTCATTTTCATTGCAACAGCCTCAGGACTCAGCGCAACGCGTTGCG
>NZ_JADNDZ010000023.1 GCF_015552075.1 Collinsella aerofaciens | reverse complement strand
AAAAGGCAAGGCATGACCAGAAGGTCTATGCCTTGCCTTTTTCATGCCAACTTGTACGTCCTGGGCGGCGCTCGCTGACTTATGCTCAACCTGCGACGTTTCCATTATTGATGCAAAGGGGTCAGGTTAGTTTGCGCCAAAAAGGGGAAGTTGCGGTGGAATAGTTCCTGTTTGGCCGTCTTGAGGGGTTAAACGGGAACTATTTCACCGCAACTTATTGATGGCGTGTTTGGTTGGTGCCTGTTGATGGTCTGGGTATCGGGGAGGGCGGGCTCCGTTATAATCGCCTAGAACATTAAATGGAAACGGGACGGGAGCCATACATGCGCCAGGGTTTCGACAACGCGAAGTATATCGAGCTGCAGGCTGCTCACATTAAGGAGCGCATCTCGCAGTTTGGTGGCAAGCTCTATTTGGAGTTTGGCGGCAAGCTGTTCGATGACTATCATGCGAGCCGCGTGCTGCCGGGTTTTGAACCGGACAGCAAGTTCCGCATGCTCAAGAGCATCGCCGACGATGTCGAGGTTATCATCGCGATCAACGCGAACCACATCGAGAAAAACAAGGCTCGTGGTGACCTTGGCATTACCTATGACGAGGACGTTTTGCGCCTGGTCGATCTGTTCCGAGGGAATGGGTTTGCCGTCGCGGCTGTGGTCATCACCCAGTATGCCGGCCAGCCTGCTGCCGATGTGTTCCGCAACCGCCTGAACGCGCTCGGTATTCCCGCCAAGCTGCACTATCCCATCGAGGGGTATCCGCACGATGTCGATCTGATCGTGTCCGACGATGGCTACGGCAAGAACGAGTTTGTCGAGACCACGCGTCCGCTCGTTGTCGTGACGGCACCCGGCCCCGGCTCGGGCAAGCTCGCCACTTGCCTCTCGCAGCTGTATCACGAGCATAAGCACGGTACCGCCGCCGGCTATGCCAAGTTCGAGACCTTCCCGGTCTGGAATCTTCCTCTGACGCATCCGGTCAATATTGCCTACGAGGCCGCCACGGCTGACCTCGACGACGCCAATATCATCGATTCGTTCCACCTTGAGGCCTACAACAAGACCACGGTCAACTACAACCGCGACGTCGAGGCCTTCCCGGTAGTCCGTGCCCTGATGGAAAAGATCCTGGGCAAGAGCCCCTACCAGAGCCCTACGGACATGGGCGTCAATATGGTCGGCTTTGCCATCACCGATGACGATGCCTGCCGCGACGCTTCCAAGATGGAGATCGTCCGCCGCTACTTTACCGCGGTCGAAAATGTGCGCCGTACCGGCGTGGGCGATGAGCAAGTCGACCGTCTCAAGATTATTATGAAGAAAGCCGGCATCGATAAGAACTACTCACCGGCGCGCTCGGCGGCCCTCACCAGGGAGCAGTTGACGGGTGGTCCCGTGGGTGCCATGGTCATGCCCGATGGCTCCGTGGTGACCGGCAAGACTTCCACGCGCCTGGGCGCCGCGAGCTCGCTCATCATGAATGCACTTAAGCATGTCTCAGGCGTCGACCTTGAGCTCGAGGTCATTAGCGATGAGGCGATCGAGCCCATCAGCAAGCTCAAGACGCATTTCCTGGGCAGCAAAAACCCGCGCCTCCACACCGACGAGACGCTTATGGCGCTGTCGATCACCTCGGCCACGAGTGAGACGGCCGCTCGCGTCCTTTCGGGCCTGGAGCAGCTGCGCGGTTGCGATGCCTTCTTTAGCGTGATTATCTCGCCGACGGACGAGACGGTACTGCGCAAACTGGGTATCAACGTGTGCTGCGAGCCCAAGTTTGAGCGCCGCGGTTTCTTCCATCGCTAAGTTTGAAGCACCGCGGTAATTGCATTGCATTTTGGCCGTATCGGGTTAGCGCCCGGTACGGCTTTTTGATCAATAAAGCGCCTATTTCGGCGAAAAATAGCTGTTTACCTGCCTAGAAACAATTTGAGCGGTATACAATAACCGTAACTGTTTCATCCTTAGCGGGATGCCGCATGATGGATATTACCTGCCATCGTGAGGTGTGTCGGTCGCGCACGGCGCGTTAGATGCTCGTGCTCGGTTTGAGGAGGCTGCTATGGCGGGCAAGGGTCGTGCGAGTGTCAACGATATGAAGCGTGTCGAGGTGCTGGTGTTGATGGAGATCGACCAGCAAACCGAAGACAATGGCGGGCCGTATGGTTTCTCGCGCAAAACGCTTGCCGAGCGCGTGGGGGTTTCGCCGTATCGTGCCCGCGCCGCAATCGATCGCTTGGATTCCGAAGGCATGATTGATGTCGTCTCGCGTTATAGCGACGACGGCGGTCAGCTTGCAAATGGCATTTGCCTCACCGAACGTGGCGAGTGGTATCTTGAGGGCGTCCGTACCGGCATGCTCGTTCAAGAAATGCTTGAGGACGAGGTTTCTGATCGATAGCAGCATGTAACCCTTGCCATAGCGACGCCGCCTGGGAAACCGGGCGGCGTTTTGTTTCAAGATTGAGAAATGCAATCTCACGCGAGAAAAATTGCGAACGGTCCGCGGCGCGAGTATTACAATGAAGACCCGTAAGATGTGGATAAACAACTTCTACGGGAAGCGCAGGTAACTCAATATGACCAAGCATGTGTTCGTAACCGGTGGCGTGGTTTCGTCTCTGGGCAAGGGTATCACCGCGGCCTCGCTGGGCCGTCTGCTCAAGTCGCGTGGCTACAAAGTAACGATGCAGAAGGCTGATCCGTATCTGAACGTCGACCCCGGTACCATGAGCCCCTTCCAGCATGGTGAGGTCTTCGTTACCGAGGATGGTTACGAGTCCGACCTGGACCTGGGTCATTACGAGCGCTTTATTGATGAGAACCTGACCCGCGATTCCAACTTTACGACCGGCGCCATCTATAAGAGCTTGATCGCCCGCGAGCGTCGCGGCGACTTTTTGGGCGGTACCGTGCAGGTGATTCCTCACGTCACCAATGCCATTAAGGACAAGTTCCGCCGCATCGAGGAGCAGACCGGCTCCGATGTAGTCATCACCGAGCTGGGCGGCACGATCGGCGACATCGAGTCCCAACCGTTTGTCGAGGCCATCCGTCAGTACCGCAAGGAGGCCGGCCCCGAGAACGTCTGCTACATCCACGTGTCGCTTGTTCCCTATATCGCCGCCGCCCACGAGGTCAAGACCAAGCCGACGCAGCACTCCGTCAAGGAGCTCCGCAGCTTTGGTATCCAGCCCGATATTATCGTTCTGCGCTCCGACCACCATATCGATGATGCCATCCGCGGCAAGATTGCAAGCTTCTGCGACGTCGACACCGACTGTGTCTTTACCAACGAGGACTGCGCGAGCATCTACGATGTTCCGCAGCTGCTCGCCGAGCAGGACTTTGACCTGCGCATTTGCGAGCGTCTGGGTCTTGACCCGCGTGAGCGCGACATGAGTCAGTGGAACGAGTTCCTGCGCAAGCAGAACCATGCCAACCAGCACGCCGACAAGGTGAAGATCGCCGTCGTGGGCAAGTATACGCAGCTGCCCGATGCCTACCTGTCGGTTATCGAGGCCCTGCACCATGCGGGCGTCTTCTACGATCGCCACGTTGATGTACAGCTGGTCGATGGCGAGAGCCTCGACGAGCAGAACGTCTCCGAGGTCCTGGGTGACGCCTCGGGCATCCTGGTCCCTGGCGGCTTTGGCAAGCGCGCCCTGGAGGGCAAGATCCTCGCGGCCGAGTTTGCCCGTGAGCACAAGATTCCGTATCTGGGCATTTGCCTGGGTATGCAGGTGGCCGTGTGCGAATTTGCCCGCAACGTGGTCGGCCTTGCCGGTGCCAGCTCTTCCGAGTTCGATCCGGATGGCCCGTATAGTGTCATCGACCTGATGAGCTCGCAGGAGGACGTGACCGAGAAGGGCGGCACCATGCGCCTGGGCGCCTATCCGTGCAAGCTTGCCGCCGATACCCTCGCGCGCGAGGCCTATGGCGAGGAGCTCGTCTACGAGCGTCACCGTCACCGTTTTGAGTTCAACAACGCCTTCCGTGACCAGCTCGAGGACGCCGGTCTGGTTATCTCGGGTCTTTCGCCCGACGAGCGCCTGGTCGAGATGGTCGAGCTGCCGCGCGACGTGCATCCGTGGTATGTGGCAACCCAGGCTCATCCCGAGTTCAAGAGCCGCCCGACCAATCCGCAGCCGCTGTTCCGCGAGTTCGTGCGCGCTTCGATCGGCCAGCACGAGGGTGTCGACCGTCTGCAGGTGACGCCCATGAACCTCGCTACGGACTAAGGGTGCCGGCGAATAAGGAATATACCGAAGCTACTCCCTCGTCGCTCGCCGTGGCGGCGGGGGAGTATCTCGATTACCTCGCGGTCGAGCGGGGTTTGGCGCGCAACACGATTGCGGCCTATCGTCGTGACCTGACGACGTACTGCGCCTATCTGGAGCGGGCGGGTATTGTGTCTTTTGAAGAGGTGACCCGTCAGGTCGTGGAGGGCTTTGTCGCCGACCGTCGCGATGGGGGCTATTCCAATGCTTCGGTGGAGCGTGCGCTTGCGGCCGTGAAGGGCCTGCATGCCTTTTTGGTGCGCGATGGGGCTGTGGCCCAAAACCCGACGGCGGCGTTGCGCCTGCCTAAAAAGGCTGAGCGTTTGCCGGAGTATCTATCGGTGGAGGATGTCTCGGCACTGCTCGATCAAGACTTCCCCGAGGGCGAGATGGGCTTGCGCGACCATGCCATCTTGGAAGTGCTCTACGGATGCGGTTTGCGTGTGAGCGAGTTGGTGGGGCTCGATGTGGGCGATATCCATATTGACGATGGCTTTGTACTCGTTCGCGGTAAGGGCTCAAAGGAACGCCTGTCCCCGCTGGTGGGAAGCGCGGCGCGAGCCCTGACGCTCTATGTAACTGAGGGACGTTCTCGCTTGGCGGCCCATGCCCGCGGAACCGAGACCTCGGCGGTTTTTTTAAATAAGAACGGACGTCGCCTGTCGCGCCAGGCCGTGCATGCGATATGCGAGCGGTATGGGCGTCAGGTGGGGCTGGTGGGGCTCCATCCCCATACCTTGCGCCACTCCTTTGCCACCCACATGCTCGCGGGCGGTGCCGACCTGCGTGTGCTGCAGGAGATTTTGGGCCATGCCGATATTTCGACCACGCAGGTCTACACGCATGTCGACCGAACGCAACTGACCGAGGTCTATCTGGCGGCGCATCCGCTAGCACATCGCTAGCACATCGCTAGCACCTCGCTGACCTGCATATTTATAAATATTAAATGGGACGGGCCCCAGATTGCCGAGACGCACTTTTGCGCGCATGGGCAATCTGGGGCCCGTCCCATTTTTCGCCAGACACCGACGCGGTGGTGGGCCGTGTGTACCGTGGGTGGGGGAGTTTGGGGGCGATGTGAACGGCATGTAAGGGGACGCAAAAATCGCCTCAAGGTCAACTTGAAGGTTGAGGTTGAAAGGCGGGGTGCCACAGGTGGCATCCCGTCGTTGCTGTAAACACAACATATTGTGTTTTCGAACATATGCTTGGGGGTGTTTTGCAATATATGGAGGGTGGAGTGGTGGGGCGGGGTGGGGGAAGGGGTGGGGAAAGGTGTTGAAAAATGGGGCGGTTCCCCATATTATTAATGACGTCGACAGGCGGGGTGGTTCCCCGCGTACGTGCCATCTGAGTAACCGAGAGGAGGGCGCACATGGGAATGACTGGTGCATACGAGCGCAATCTCGATGCAAAAGGTCGTCTGTCCCTGCCTGCACCCCTTCGCGAGGAACTTGGAGAGCACGTTCGCGTGTTCAAAGCCCTGGATGTCGATGCTCTGTACGTGTTCTCTGCCGAGGCCTTCGATAAGTGGGTCGAAGGACTCTTCGCGGGTCGTGAGGGCCACGAGGGCTTTAACCCGCGTGACATTAACGACCAGAAGCTCATGAGGGCGATCAACAAGCGCACCACGTCGATGGACGTGGACGGCGCCGGTCGTATCGGTCTTTCCGAGTCTCTCCGCAAGCAGGCGAACCTCGACCGCGAGGTCACGGTTGTGGGCAACTACGACCACCTTGAGGTTTGGGATCGCGCCGCGGCCGATGAGGACGATGACGATGAGGCCCTGCTGGACCTCTTCTTCTCGTAAGGGCAAGGCACGGGTAACGGATGGAGCGTGGGATCTTGACACAAGAATATCGGCATGAACCTGTCATGCTCGGCGAAGTGCTTGAGTCGCTGCGGCTAAAGAGCGGCTCCGTTGTCTGCGATTGCACCCTTGGCGGTGCCGGCCATTCGGTAAAGATGGCCGCGCAGGTGGGGGAGACGGGCCTTTTGCTCGGCGTCGATCAGGACGACATGGCCCTCGAGGCCGCTGGCGCCCGTCTGGACCGCGAGGTTCCCGGAGTTCCGCACCAGCTGCTGAAGGGCAACTTCGGCGACTTGGACGAGCTGCTTTGCTCGGCCGAGGTGCCCGGGGTCGATGGCTTCCTGTTCGATTTGGGCGTTTCGTCACCGCAACTCGATATCCCTGGCAGGGGCTTTTCGTATAACGAGGACGCCCCATTGGACATGCGGATGGATCCGGGTAATAACACCTTAAACGCAGCTGAGGTCATCAACACCTATAACGAACACGACCTCGCCCGGATTCTACGCGTCTACGGCGAAGAGAAGTTTGCCTCGCAGATCGCGCGCGAGATCGTGCGCCGCCGCGAGCAAGAACCGATCGAAACCACCGGCCAATTTGTCGAGATCATCAAGGCGGGTATCCCGGCTGCCGCTCGTCGGCATGGCGGACACCCGGCCAAGAAAAGTTTCCAGGCCATTCGCATCGAGGTCAATCACGAGCTCGATGTGCTCGAACGAGGGCTTGATGCCGCCACCAGGTGGCTCAACCCGGGCGGACGTATCTGCGTCATCTCGTATCACTCGCTCGAGGACCGTATCGTAAAGAACCACTTTAAGGAGATGAGCCAGGGGTGCACGTGTCCGCCGGAGATTCCGGTGTGCGTGTGCGGCAACGTGCCGATACTCAAGGTCATCACCCGCAAACCCTTGGTTGCCCAGCCTGATGAGGTTGAGCGCAACCCTCGGGCGAGATCAGCCAAAATCCGCGTGGCGCAGCGTCTGTAGGCGCGACCGCGCGATATTGGACCTCCCGCTCGCACCATAAACGAAGCTTAAACACACTACCAACGTACTCGGGATGGGAGGCGGCATATCATGGGCTACAACACTTCAAGCGCAGCACTCGCCTATGATATGAACGCCGTGCCCGCCTATCGTGAGACGCCGCAGGCCCCCGTTGCTCCCCGTGAGCAGCGCGCGCCGCGCTTTGATGTCTACACGGGCGCGGGCCGTCAGGCAAACCAGGCGGTAAGCCCGGTTTTCATGAGCGTTCTTAAAACGTTTTGCATCATTGCGGCTATCTTCATGACGATCGGCGTCGCCCGCGTGGCGCTCGCCGGCGTTACGGCCCAGGTGCTCAACAGCAACGCCGAGCTTACCAACACGCTCGAAAAGGCGACCGATGAGAGCTCCGACTTGGAGGTCATGCATTCGGTCTATGGCGCCGACACGCGCATTCGCGACCTTGCGGGCGCTTATGGCATGGTGGAGCCCAGCGAGAGCGTTACACTTGACTTTTCGCAGGATGCAGCCGCGGGCGCCAACGCGACCGCGACCGCTCAGTAGCAAGACGGTAGCTGAGTATGACAAATGACTATCGCCGCGGTTCCGATGGGGGCCGCGGTTCTGGACGTCCCTCGTCGCGGGGACGTTCTGGTTATCAAGGAACGGGTCGGCAATCTTACAACGCCGGGCAGTCCCGTGGCAACGACCCGGCGTCGCGACTTCGCGGCTCGGGCGGCCCTCAAGTGCATAACACCGGGTCGCGCAAGAGTTCGTCGACCGAATGGCTCACAGGCACGCCTCTGCCTCGCCGCAAAGCCGTCATGGGCTTCATCGGGCTTGGTTTGGGCTTGGGCGTCTTTCGCCTTGCCGACTATCAAATTGTCGAAGCCGATAAACTGCGCGAGCGTGCCGATGCGCGCCGCCTGCTTGCACAGACCCTCTATGCCAAACGTGGCACCATCTATGACCGCAACGGTAACGTGCTGGCGTCGTCGGTCGAATGTCGCAACATCGCCGTGAACCCGCAGCTTGTCGAGGATGTCGACAAGACGGTGTCGGCGCTGGTCAAGGCAACTGGAATCGATAAAAAGACCTGCCGCAAGCTCGTCGAGTCCGATGGCACCTGGGTGTATATCAAGCGCCAGGTGGACGAAGACGATGCTGCGGCGCTGGAGAAGAAGAACCTGCCCGGCGTGCTTTTTGAGCAGGCCATGAAGCGCGTATATCCATACGGCAATCTGGCATCGCAGGTGCTGGGTGTAGTGAATGTAGACAACGACGGCTTGACGGGTCTCGAAAAGCAATACAACAAGCTTCTGACCGGCACGAACGGTTCTCTTGTGCGCGAGCGCGCGAGAGACGGCAGCTATATCGCGGGCGGTGCCTATAAAAAGGTGGCTGCGGTCGACGGCGTTGATATCGTGACGACGCTCGATGTCAATATCCAGCGAGCGGCCGAGGATGCCCTGGCAGAGGCAGTTGAGAAGACTAAGGCCAAGAACGGCTCGGCGCTGGTCACCGATCCTACGACAGGCGAGATTTTGGCAGCCTGCTCGTACCCGACCTACGACCAGACCGATCTGGAGAACGCCAAGACCGAGGATATGAACCTGCGCCTGGTCACCGACGCCTACGAGCCCGGCTCGGTCTTTAAGACGCTCGTGGCGGGCGCCGGCTTCGACTTGGGCGTCGTGCGATCGAGTACGTCGTTTGAGGTGCCGGCGAGCATCAAGGTGGGTGACGATACCGTCACCGATGCTGACAAGCGCGACTATGCCATGACCATGGATGTGCGCGAGATGATGCGCCGTTCGTCCAATGTGGGCTTTGTCCTGGTGGGGCGCAAGATCGGTGCCGACGACTTTGCCGCTTATGTGGACAAGTGGGGCATCGGTCACAGCTCTGGTGTCGATTTTCCGGGCGAGAGCCTGGGCATCGTCAAGGAGCGTGACCAGTATGACGGCGCCACGCTGGGATCGATGAGCTTTGGACAGGCGCTGTCCGTCTCGCCGATTGAGATCGCACGTGCCGTGGGCGGCATCGCCAACGGCGGCGTGATGATGACCCCGCACTTCTATAAGTCCAGCAAAGGCGACGAGAAGGACTGGGGCGAAGGCGAGCGCGCGATTTCTGAGGACGCCGCATCCCAGGTGACATCGTGCATGCAGACGGTCGTGTCCGAGGGAACGGGCGTTGGCGGCGCGGTTGACGGTTATGACGTGGCGGGTAAGACCGGTACGGCCGAACGAGCCGACGAGAACGGCGGCTACCTCAAGGAGAACTACATGTCGTCCTTTATGGGCTTTGCGCCGGCACAATCGCCCAAGGTGCTGTGCTATATCACGCTTGACGGAACGCCGAGCGGCTCAGATGCCGCTGCGGTGCCGTTCCAGTCCATTATGGCCAACGCGCTCGACGTGCTGGGTATCCCGCACACGAAGTAGGGGGTTACAATCTTTGGGGCGTGGTTTGTTGTCCCATATGAGGGGTGTTCACATGCCCTGCACCACGCATGCGCGGCGCTGGGATACAATACGCCGATAGCATTATTAGGTTTACAGGGGAGCTGCAATGATAGAGATCGCCGTCAACAACCTCGCGGCCGCAACAGGGGCCCGAACCGTGACGGGAGAAGCCGATCGGGTATGCCGCGGGTGCGTTATCGACTCGCGTCAGGTCGAGGAAGGGACGATTTTCGTCGCCTTTCCCGGTGAAAACGTCGACGGCAATGATTTTGCTTCCCGTGCCGTCCAGTCGGGTGCCGGCGCCGTCGTAATGACGCGTGAGCCCGAGGCCGAGCTGGTCTCGCTGGCGCAGGACAAGGGCTGTGCCATCTTGCTGACCGATGATCCCGAGGACTTTCTGCTGCGTTTGGCGCACACGTACCGTCTGGAGCTTGGCTGCCTGGTCGTTGGTATTACCGGTTCCATCGGCAAGACGACGACCAAGGACGTGCTCGCCGCCGTGCTCGCCAAGCGCTATCGTGTTTGGGCCACCAAGGGCAATTTCAATAACCTGATCGGCATGCCGCTCACGGTGCTTTCCGCTCCGGCCGATACCGAGGTCCTGGTGCTCGAGATGGGCATGAACCATTTCCACGAGATCGAGCGCCTGTCCCAGTCCGCCAATCCCAACCTTGCCATCGTGAGCAAGATCGGTACCTCTCACATCGGCATTTTGGGCAGCCGCGAGAACATCGCCCGCGCTAAGGCCGAGATTGTCCAGGGTATGTGCGCCGCTGGCGACTTCTTGCCGCTGCTGGTTTTGGGCGGCGAGGACGACTTTACGCCGTTCATTCGCGATACGTTCGCCCAGCCTGCTGGTATCGACGTGATGCTGGCCGGCGTATCGGACGATGATGAGGTCCGCGCCCGCGACATTCGTGTTGATGACGAGGGCCGTCCGGTCTTTACGCTCGATTTTGGCCAGGGTGAGACGATCGATACCATGCTTGCCATCCCTGGCGTGCAGTCCGTTCCTAATGCCGTTAAGGCCGCCGCGGTTGCCTATCGCCTGGGCGTGACACCCGAGCAGATCGATGCTGCCTTTAGGGGCCTCACGATCACCGGTCACCGCCAGGAGATCAAGCGCGCCAAGAGCGGTGCACGCATCATCGATGACTCCTATAACGCCAGTGCCGAATCGATGGCTGCTGGCCTCGACCTGCTGTGCTCGCTTTCGTGCGCGGGGTCTCGCATGGCTATCCTGGGCGAGATGGGCGAGATGGGCGATGAGGCTCCTCGCATGCATGAGCTCGTGGGCGCCTATGCTGCCGCCAAGAAGCTCGACATGCTGGCGTGCGTGGGTGGTGAGCTGTCCCAGCTTATGGCCGATGCCGCGCGCATGATGGGCATGGACGAGGACCGCATCCAGGTGTTCTCCGATTATCAGCAGGTGCTCGACCGCATGGGCGGCGCGCTTGAAAAACATGATGTTGTACTGGTCAAGGGTTCCCGCTTTGTTGAGCTCGACCGCTTTGTGGAAGGTGTGTGCTAGCCCATGTTCGGCAATCCCTCGTATCCAACGTATCAGGCTTTTTTGGGGCTTGGCATCGCCGCTGCCATTGCGCTGCTGCTCATGCCGTGGTGGATCAAACTACTCAAGGTCGAGGGTATCGGCCAGCAGGTTCGTGCCGACGGCCCCAAGCGTCATTTGGTTAAGCAGGGAACGCCCACCATGGGTGGCGTTGTCATCCTCGTCGCGATCTCGCTGACCTGCCTGCTGATGGGCAAGCTCACCACCGAGCTCGTGCTTGTGCTGCTCGCCACGCTGGCGACCGGCGTGCTGGGCCTGATCGACGACCTGACCTCCGTTACGCATGGGCGCTCGCTCGGTCTGACGCCTCATGCCAAGATGATCGGCCTAACCATTATCTGTGTCACCTTTACGGTACTTGCCGTTAACTGGTGCGGTGTCGCCCCCGAGATTCGTTTTCCCGGCGGCCTGACGATTGACCTCGGTGTTCTTTCGACCACCATCTGCGGCCTTTCGTTCCCGTGGCTCTACATTGTCTTTTGCTGGCTGATGATTGCCGGTCTTTCTAATGCCGTGAACCTGACCGATGGCCTTGACGGTCTTGCTGGCGGCACCTCCATGATCGCCATGCTCGCCATGGCTGCCATGGCGTTTTTGCACGGAGACGTGAACCTGTCCATCTTCTGCACCGCGTGTGCCGGTGCCTGCTTGGGCTTTCTGTGGTTCAACTGCTATCCGGCGAGCATCTTTATGGGCGATACCGGCTCGCTTGCCCTGGGCGCCGCGTTTGCCTGCACGTCCATCATGACCAACACCGAGGTCGTCTCCCTCATCATCGGCGGGCTATTTATCGTTGAGACCCTGTCGGTCATGATTCAGGTTGTCTACTTCCACTTTACGCACAAGCGCGTCTTTCTTATGGCACCCATCCATCATCATTTCGAAAAGAAGGGCTGGGCCGAGACCAAGGTCGTCATCTGTTTTTGGATTATCGCTGCGGCCTTTGGCGCCGTTGGCCTTGCTCTGTTCTTCCAGTTGGGATAGTGGTCTTTCATGCCTCTTGCTGATGTCTTTAGCCTGCTCGTTTTGGGTCAGGGCAAGTCCGGTCTCGATGTCGCCCGCTGGGCGCTGGCGCATCCCGAGCGCGTAAACGCCGTTACCGTGTATGGCGGCGGCACCTCTGAGCCCAATGACGCCACGCGTGCGCTCGAGGCTGCTGGTGCGTCGTTTGTCTATGGGACCGAACAGGTCGAGGGCGCCTATGACGTATGCGTGACGTGCCCGGGCATCTCGGAGTTCTCGGGCTTCTTTAAGGCCGGGCGCGAACATGCCGCTCAGATTATGGGTGAGCCAGAGTTTGCCTATCGTCTGTCGCCCGATAACTGGATTGCCATCACGGGCACCAACGGCAAGACGACCACCACGTCGCTGACTGATTATCTGCTCAAGGTTGCCGGCGAGGCCAGCGTAGCTGTCGGCAACATCGGCGAGCCGCCGGTCAACGAGATTGACGGCCGAGCCCACAACGAATGGTTTGTGGCTGAGCTCTCGAGTTATCAGATTGCTACGACCACCGAGCTCCACCCTCGTGTGGCAGTGCTGCTCAACATCACTCCCGACCACTTGGGCTGGCATAAGAGCCATAAGAACTATGCGCTTGCCAAGATCAAACTGTTTGACAATATGGTCGATGACGATCTGGCGGTTGTCGACGTCGAAGATGCCGGCATTCACGAGTTCGATGAGTACATCTACACGCCGGGTCGTCGCATCTGCAAGGTTGCCTTTGACGAGCCAGAGGGTGAGGATGTCGCCTTTGTGCGCGATGGCAAGATGATCGTGCGCCTGAAGGGCGTCGAGACCCCGCTCATCGCTACATCCGAGCTCAAGATCTCGGGCCATCACAATGTTATCAATGCCCTTTGTGCTGCCACGGCTGCCTTGGCAGTCGGTGCCGATGTCGATGGTGTCTGCCGCGGTCTGGCCTCGTTCCAGCCGCTCGAGCACCGCGTGGAGCCGTGCGGCGAGATTGATGGCGTGCGCTACGTCAACGATTCCAAGGCGACCAACACCGACGCGGTCGAGAAGGCACTGACGGCATTTCCCGATGACAACGTGATCTTGCTGCTCGGCGGCCACGATAAGGGCACGCCGCTCACGGACTTCGCGCGCGTTGTTATGGATAACGTGCGCTCGGTCGTCTGCTTTGGCGACGCGCGCGAGCGCTTTACCGCCGCTATGGACGAGGCCGATGTCGATGGCGATGTGGATATCGCCCAGGCGGATGACCTACGCGATGCCGTGGACGTTGCCCGTTCGCTGTCGAGCCGTGGCGACGTGATCTTACTTTCTCCTGCCTGCTCTTCGTTCGATGAGTTCTCGGGCTATGAGGAGCGCGGCCGCGTGTTTAAGGACTATGTGGCCCAGCTTGCCGCTGCGGCGAAATCGCAAATGGAATAGGGGTTGCCGGTGAGAGAGGAGAGCCCCCGACAAGGTATGAGGAGGCCCGACTCGGACCGTGCTTCCTCGCGGCGCAGCACACCGCGTTCCGGTCGCGGCGGGCAGTCGTTTAGCGAACGCTATATTGCCGGCGTTCCCGCCCGCATCATGCGCCCCCGTCTGATATTTATGGCCTGCCTGTTTACTTTGGTGTGCTTTGGTCTGCTGATGGTGTACTCGGCGTCTTCGGTCGAGGCGCTGCACGAGAATGGCTCGGCGACGTTTTTCCTGGGTCGACAGGCCGCGTTTGCCGTGGTTGGTGTTCTGGCGCTGATTGCCATCGTGCGCGTTTTGCCGGACAGCTGGTTTGGGGAGGATGTGCTTAGGATCTTCCTTATCGGCATGATAGGGCTACTGTTTCTGGTGTTCTTGGTGGGCAGCGGCAGCCGTGGCGCCACGCGCTGGCTCAACATCGCCGGTATTCAGTTCCAGCCTTCCGAGTTTTTAAAGCCATTTGCCATTGCGTATTCGGCCATCATGCTTGATCGCTTCTTTTCGCCCGGTGGCAACATCAACGAATTCCTTCGCAAGATGGGCATCTACCTGGGTATTTCGCTCTTTCTGATCTTTATCCAGCCCGATTTCGGTACTGTCCTGATCATCCTGTTGACCCTCATGTGCATGGCGTTGTTTGCGGGTCTCGACCCCAGATTTATCATCGGCGTGCTAATCTTCGGCATTCTCGTGATCGTGATTGCACTTGTCGCAGAGCCGTACCGTATGGTGCGTATTCAGGTTGCCTTGAACCCTTGGGCTGACGAGTATGGTGACGGCTATCAGGCCACGCTTGCCATCATGGCCTTTGCCTCGGGCGGTCTGTTCGGCCGTGGCATCGGCAACTCAACCATGAAGTACTCGTATCTGCCCGAGGCGCACAATGACTACATCCTGGCCATCATTGGCGAGGAAGTCGGCTTTGTCGGAACCGTGCTGTTCTTCTTGGTGTTTGCGATGCTGATCTACTCGGCGTTTCGCATTGCCGAGCAGGCGACCGATCGTCGGGGCGCGCTTATGGCGTCTGGCTCCGCGGTCATTCTCGCGGTGCAGTTCTTGATTAACGCGCTGGGCATCCTCAACGTGTTTCCCATGACGGGTAAACCGTTGCCGTTTATTAGCTACGGCGGTTCGTCGATTATTGTGTCGCTCATGCTTGCCGGGTTGATCCTGCGCGTTTCGTACGAGAGCGCCCGCCGCGATGAGTATGACCGCCGCCGTGAGAGCTTTGCCGTTATGGACGAGAGCACCGCCGGCGTGCCCCACGTGCGCGGCGAGCGATCTTCGCGTAACGGTTTTACCGTCCTGGATGGCTCTGCGACCGAGCCGGCAGCCCGCCCGCGTCAGCGAACGGCGCCGCAAGGTCGTCCTCAGCGCCCCACTCCTCGCAATGCGGGCGGCGGATATAATCGAATCGATTTGAACTCGGACCCGTCGGCGCGTCTGCGCACCGACGACCAGGGACCGCGTGTACGAAGGGACTACCATGACCGATAAAATGACCGTTGCTATTGCAGCCGGCGGCACGGCAGGACATATCAACCCCGCGCTTGCCTTGGCCGAAGAGCTGCGTGACCGTGGCCACCATGTTGTGTTCGTGGGCCAGTCGCGCAAGCTCGAGGGTCGTCTGGTCCCCGAGGCTGGGTTTGATTTTGTGCCCATTACGGTCACGGGCTTCGACCGCTCCCGTCCTTGGACGGCGCTGACCTCGCTGTGGCGTGTCAACAAGGCCAAGCGTGCGCTCGCCAGTTATTTCTCAAAGGTCGGCAAGCCCGATGCTGCCGTCGGTTTTGGTGCCTATGTCGAGGTTCCGCTGCTGGGGTGGTGCAAGGGCGCGGGCGTTCCGTATCTGCTGCATGAGCAGAACTCTGTTCCGGGCCTGGCCAACAAGATGATGAACTCCCACGCCGCCCGCGTGTGCATCTCGGTGCCGGCAGCGCGCTCGGTCTTTGAGCGCGAAGGTGACCCTGGCCACGTGCTCATGACCGGCAACCCCGTACGTCGCTCGGTGATCGAGGGCGATCGCGCTCGCGGCCGCAAAGCACTTGGCGTTCCTGAGGACGCTACGCTGCTGCTCGTCTTTGGCGGTTCACTTGGCGCCCAGCACCTCAACGAGCGTGTGGTTTCGCTCAAAAACGAGCTGCTTTCGCGCAAGAACCTCTATGTGTTGCATTCGACGGGTGCCGACGGCTTTGAGGAGACCGAGCGCGCTTTGGCGCTGACGCCTGAGGTGGCGAAGCGTTACCGCGTCCAGCCTTACATCGACAACATGGGCGATATGCTGGCTGCTGCCGATTTGGTGCTCTCGCGTTCGGGCGCATCGAGCGTGGCCGAGATCGCGGCGCTCGCCGTGCCCTCGGTGCTCGTGCCGTATCCGCATGCGACGGCCGACCACCAAACCACCAATGCCCGTTATCTGGTCGACGCCGGGGCCGGCGTGCTCTGCGCCGATGCCGATATCGACGGTTCTGCTTTTGCCGATGAGCTGCTGCACCTGGTCGATGACGCGGCGGCGCGCGACGCCATGCGCCAGGCGGCGCGTGGTCTGGCTCAGGATAGGGCCGCCGCTCTTCTGGCAGATGCGGTAGAGGGTTTGCGTTAGTTAGACGGGATATCGTCGGTCGCCCTCGCGCTGATGCGGTAGGTGCGGTACAGTTAACGGGTTACAGGCAGTGTTTACGCAAGGAGTACACGAGCACATGGCTGATTCCCAGACTGCAACCTCCGCGCCCGAGTTTAAGAGCGCCCACTTTATCGGTATCGGCGGCGCCGGCATGAGCGGCATCGCCCTCGTTCTGCACGAGCGCGGTTATGCCGTTACCGGCTCCGACCTTAAGACGTCACGCTATATCCGCCAGCTCACCCGCGCTGGCGTGAAGGTGCATGTGGGCCATGAGGCCGCCACGATCGACGAGGTCAAGCCCGACGTGGTTGTTGTCTCCACGGCTATTCCGGAGTCCAACCCTGAACTCGTGCGCGCTCGCGAGCTTGGTATTCCCGTGTGGCCCCGTGCCAAGATGCTCTCTGCATTGGGCCACGGCTACACGACTGTCGCTGTTGCCGGCACGCATGGAAAGACCACCACGTCTTCGATGTGCGCCACCATGCTCGACCGCATGGGTCTGGATCCGAGCTTCTTGATCGGTGGCATCGTCGAGGGCTATGACACGAACGGCAAGAACGGCTCGGGCGACTACTTTGTCGCCGAGGCCGACGAGTCCGACAGCTCCTTCCTGTTCCTGAACCCCAACGTGGTCATTGTGACCAACGTCGAGGCCGACCACCTCGATCACTACTCGGGTATCGAGGAGATCGAGGCAACTTTCGCCAAATTCATGAGCCTGGTGGGCGAGGACGGCACCGTCATCGTCTGCGGTGAGGACCCGCATCTGGTCGAGCTCGCCAAGTCGACGGGCCGTCACGTGCTTTCCTACGGCTTTGCCGAGGGCAACGACATCGTCTGCATGCACCCGGATGTCAAGGGCATCCAGAGCGACTTTATCGTTCGTTTTGAGGACGGCACTGAGCATGCTGTGGAGATCAAGAGCAATCCCGGTCGCCACAACATGCTCAACGCCACGGCGGTGCTCACCGTCGCCCATGTCCTAGGCCTTGACATCGACGCCGCCGCCAAGGCGCTCTCGAGCTTTGAGGGCGTCCGCCGTCGCTTTACCCACGTGGGCGATATCGATGGCATCACCGTGGTCGATGATTACGGCCATCACCCCACCGAGATCAAGGCGACGCTTGCTGCCGCTTCGTCGCTGGGCTACAAGCACGTCGACGTCGTGTTCCAGCCGCACCGCTATTCGCGCCTGCAGGCCCTGTGCGACGACTTTGCCGATGCATTTGCCAATGCCGATAAACTGCTGCTGATTGATGTGTTCTCGGCTGGCGAGATGCCCATTCCGGGTGTCACCTCTAAGATGCTCGCCGATACCGTGCGCGCCAAGCATCCTGGCAAGGAGGTCGTGTACTGCTCCAGCCGTCTTGAGCTCAATCAGGAGCTCGAGCAGATGGTGGGCGAGGGCGACCTGCTGCTCACCATGGGTGCCGGTGACGTTACGACCGTCGGTCCTGAGTTTATCGAGTATCTGACTGCCAAGAAAGACGCTTAAGTCTAATGGGTCTGTTTAACGCCGTCATGGCGCTCTCGGGCATGATCGACACGGATGTCATCGAGGACGAGCGCCTTGCGCGCCATACGAGCTATCGTATCGGCGGCAAGGCCGACCTCTTTGTGACGTGCCATAGCTATCATGCCCTTCGCCGCGCCGTGGCGGTGCTCGATCGCGAGCAGGTGCCGTGGGTCATCATCGGCAAGGGCTCCAATCTGCTGGTTGCCGATGGCGGTTATCGCGGTGCCGTCATTTCGCTCGGACGTGAGTTTCAGCGCACGGTTGTTGCCGATGACGGTTGCACGCTGACGGTCGGAGCGGGCGTGATGTTTGCGCGTCTGGTCAACGATGCCCTGTCGCGTAGCCTCTCGGGCCTTGAGTTTGCCGTTGGCATCCCTGGTTCGGTCGGCGGTGCGATATCTATGAATGCCGGCACACGGACCGAGTGGATTGGCTCGCTGGTTGAGGATGTCGTAACGTTTGACCCGGCATCCGGTATCAAGCATTATGCGGGGTCCGAGATCACTTGGGGCTACCGCGAATGTAGCCTTCCCCGCAATGAGATCATCCTCGAGTGCGTGCTCAAGCTTAAACCGGCGCCCAAGGCCGACATTCGCGAGCGCATGGAGCGGTACCTGACGAGGCGCAAGCGTACGCAGCCCATGGGTCGCGCATCCTGCGGGTCGGTCTTTCGCAACCCGCCCGATGCGAGTGTGGGCAAGCTTATCGAGGATTGTGGATTAAAGGGTTTTTCGATTGGCGGCGCGGAAGTTTCGCCCGTTCACGCTAATTTTATCGTTAATAACGGAACTGCCTCGGCCGATGACGTTGCCGCGGTTATTAGACATGTGCACGGAAAGGTGAGGGAGGCGTATGGCATCGAGCTCAGACCGGAAGTTAAATTCCTCGGCTTCTAGAGCATCGAAACCCACCTTCCGCCGCGCCGGAGGGCGTTCCGGCACGCCTGCCAAACCTCAACGCAATACCGTCGCGCACTCTAAGTCTGTCGGGCATGCTCGACAGATCGGTCGTCCGGTCGTCGGCTCGCAGCTCGGTAATCGTCCGGCCGCAAAAAAGTCCTCGCGTCCCTCGGTGACGTCAAAGCCTGTTATGGGCGCCAAGCCTGCCCGTCCCATGGCAACTCCCAAGCCCTCGACGGGAACTAAAGCGGCGCGTCCAGGTCGCACGCTGGGCGCATCGAAACCGCGCTCGCTGACATCGGTGCCGGCTACCGCCAAGAAGCCTTCGAGTAAAAAAGGTTTCAACCCGTTATCTTCACTTGGAGCGATGGCAAATAAAACATCAGACGCCGCTTCTGTCGTTACAGGCAAAGGCAAAATCGTGGGCGGCGTTCTGGCCGTCTTGGCCGTGCTCGTCGTCGTTGCCATCGTGGTGATCAACTCTGGATTGTTTACTGCCACTGATATTCAGATTCAAGGCAGTGAGCATGTGACGAAGCACGATGCTATCCAGCTGATCGATTTGCCCGAGGGAACGTCGCTATTTAACGTCGATCCCGACCAGATCACCGAGGACCTCAAGCAGAACCCGTGGGTCTCGGGCGTGGATGTCCAGCGTCAGTTCCCGCATACGCTTATCATCACGCCGACGGAGCGTAAAGTTATTGCCATTGCGTATATCAGCTCCGACGACCTTGCCTGGGCTATCGGAGACGATGACACCTGGATCGCCCCGCTGTCGACGTCGGTCGAAGTGGACGACCAGGGCAACGTCATCACGACAGGGCAGGGCTCAAATACCTTGACCGGAATCGATGCCGCGCTGGCGCTCGCCAAGCATTATGGCGCGGTGTTGTTGACTGATGTCTCGGCGGATGTCGCTCCGGTTTCCGGCCAGGCGGTGAACTCCAAAGCCGTTAAGGCCGGTCTGGATTATGTGCGTGGTTTTTCGAGCGAGTTCTTGGGACAAGTCAAGGATATTTCCACGCCTTCGGTCGAAGCCATCTCGGCAAACCTCAATAACGGCATTGAGGTGTCGCTGGGCGATTCGGACGATATCGCCAAGAAGGAACGCGTAGTCACCAAGTTGCTTTCGCAGGTAGAGGGCGTAACGTATATCAATGTGCGCTCTCCGGGCAACTACACATTTAGGAATGCTCCGACCTCGTAGCGCTGGTTGGTGCTTTGTTGAGGGGCCATACCACGCCGTTTATCTGGTTTGTTTGGTTTTCACGGTCAATTATTTGACTGATACGTTCATAATGTGCAAACATAATACGGTTTACCTTTGCATTTACTTTCAACCTGAAGGTTAATGTGCGCAGGGGTCGACCCATGCTATGGCTATAACCTTTGTTCGGAGGACCGACATGCACGAGACAGAGATCAACAACTACCTTGCCGTCATTAAGGTGGTCGGCGTCGGCGGCGGCGGTACCAACGCGGTCAATCGAATGATCGAAGAGGGCATCCGCGGCGTCGAGTTTGTTGCCATCAACACCGATGCTCAGGCACTCGCGATCTCTGATGCCGATATCAAGGTGCACATCGGCACCGACCTTACCCGCGGCCTGGGCGCCGGCGCCAACCCCGAGGTTGGCCGCAAGGCTGCCGATGAGTCCCGCGACGACATTGCCGAGGCGCTCGCTGGCGCCGACATGGTGTTTATCACCTGCGGTGAGGGCGGTGGCACCGGTACCGGCGCTGCTCCCATCGTTGCCGATATCGCGATGAACGAGGTCGGCGCACTGACCGTCGCCGTCGTGACCAAGCCCTTCACCTTCGAGGGCCGCAAGCGCAAGAAGAGCGCCGAGGAGGGCATCAAGACCCTCTCCGATTGCGTCGACACCATGATCGTCATCCCTAACGATAAGCTGCTCGACATCGCCGAGAAGAAGACCACCATGCTCGAGGCCTTCGCGATTGCCGATGGCGTTCTTTCCCAGGGCACCCAGGGCATCACCGACCTCATCACCGTCCCCGGTATCATCAACCTGGACTTCGCCGATGTTAAGACCATCATGAAGCAGGCCGGTACCGCCATGATGGGTATCGGTACCTCTTCTGGGGATACTCGTGCCGTCGACGCTGCCCAGCAGGCCATCTCTAGCCCGCTGCTCGAGAGCTCCATCGATGGTGCCACGCGCGTGCTGCTCTCCATCGCTGGTTCCAAGGACCTGGGCATCCAGGAGATCAGCGACGCCGCCGACGTTGTCGCCAACGCCGTCGACCCCGAGGCGAACATCATCTTCGGTACCGTTGTCGACGAGTCCCTGGGCGATCAGGTGCGTATCACCGTCATCGCTACGGGCTTCTCCGATTCCAACGTCAACCGTCAGGACGAGCTCTTTGCTGCTCAGCAGTCTCAGAGCAAGGCCGCTGCCTCCGCTGAGCCGCAGCGCACCGCTCCGGCTACCAGCCCGGCTCAGGCCGCTCCGACCCGCAACGTCGGTGGTACCGAGCTGCCCAACTTTGGCAACGACCAGTTCGAGCTTCCCGACTTCCTGAAGCGCGGTAGCTTCTAGTTCGTTTTTCTCAACGACCTGCACGGGGTGTGTCCATTTGGATGCACCCCGTTTTGTTTCTCGTTTGTAAACGAAAGCCTCCAATCTCCTTACGTTCCCTTTACGTTTGGTCCCTACCGCTGCGGGTATCCTTTTAAGGAAGTATGACAGCCGTATAAACGCGGACTGCGCGGCGACGCCGCGGTACTTGTGTTATTAGGAGGCTTTAGTATGGCAGCACGTGCGGACAACGTTTCGCGTGTCGACCATGATGGAGTTACGTTGGTGGAGGGCGCGACATCCGATGTCCGCTTTGCCTTTACCGAGCGCACCGGTGGCGTTTCTGAAGATGCGTACTCCTCGCTCAACTTGGGCTCGCATGTAGGCGATGACCCCTTTGCTGTTCAAGAAAATCGTCGTCGAGCGCTCGAAGCTATGGGCGCCACTGAGTGCGAGCATAATCTGCTCGTGCCCAATCAGGTACATGGTGACCATATCGTTACGGTGACTTCGAACGGCGCCGACGATCTTGAGGCTGTTCGCGAGCAGATTGCCGAGGGCTGCGATGCCATCGTCTGTACGGCCCATGACGTGCCCGTGCTGCTCTGCTTTGCCGATTGCGTTCCCGTGGTGCTGGTGGCTCCCGGCGGATTTGCCGTGGTGCACTCCGGTTGGAAGGGCACGATTGCACGTATTTCCGCCAAGGCGTGCCGGGCGCTTTGCGATGCTGCCGGCTGCGATGCGAGCGACGTTTCCGCCTATATCGGCCCCCATATCTTGGCTGACGAATATGAGGTATCCCAGGAACTCATGGATCGCTTTGCCGTCGAGTTTTCGTGCATCGATGCGGGCGCTTCTCGCATGCTCGATCTATCTGCCGCCATTCGTGAGGCGTTGGTAGATATCGGTGTGGACGCGGATAATATCGTGGATGCCCAGCTTTCGACTGTGCGTCAGAACGACCGCTTTTATTCCTACCGTAACGAGGACGGCACCTGTGGGCGCCATGCCGCGATCGGCGTGATGCTATGAGAAAGATCGTATCGGTCCTGAGCGCCGCTGTGCTTACGCTTACGCTGTGCGCCTGTTCTTCGGGATCTTCTACCTCTTCCATTACCGTGGCCGGCTCCACGACCTGCCTTCCTATCGCCGAGATTGCGGCAGAGGGCTTTAAGGAGGAGACCGGCATCGACGTGCTCGTTTCCGGTTTGGGTTCTTCCGCTGGCATCGAGGCCGTCAGCGCCGGCACGGCCGATATCGCCAGCTCCTCCCGTGGGCTCAATGCCGACGAACAGGATCTGGGCCTGACCCCCATCGTAATTGCCCACGACGGTATCGCGGTCATCGTGAACGACGATAACCCGGTCGATAACCTCTCGACCGAGCAGCTCCGCGATATCTACGCCGGCAAGATTACCAATTGGAAAGAGGTCGGTGGCGAGGACCTGAGGATTCAGGTCATCAACCGAGACGAGGCGTCCGGTACGCGCGAGGCCTTCCGTACCATCGTGATGGATGGCACGCCGTTCGATCGCCGCTCGGCTGTTCTTTCGGGTACGGGCCAGGTGCGCGACGTGGTATCTCGTTCGCGTGGGGCCATCGGCTACATTTCGCTGGGCTTCGTCGATAGCCTCAACGCCAAGACCTCGGTCAAGGCCGTCTCGGTCAATCATGTTGAGGCGTCCGAGAAGACGGTCGCGAGTGGCGGCTATCCCATCTCGCGCGACCTTTACTTCTTTGTGAAGGGTGCGCCTTCGCAGCAGGCG
Organism: Collinsella aerofaciens; assembly: GCF_015552075.1. Lineage (GTDB taxonomy): Bacteria > Actinomycetota > Coriobacteriia > Coriobacteriales > Coriobacteriaceae > Collinsella > Collinsella aerofaciens_Y. Next base: position 29,858 of record NZ_JADNDZ010000023.1, on the reverse strand, counting down.
CAGGATTACATCGACTATGTGACGTCCGAAAAGATGGACAAGCAGATTCGCGAGGCGGGCTTTATTCCCGTCACCAACGACGAGAAGGGGAGTGAGTAGCATGGAAGCACAGGAAAACTCCCAGACTGAGCAGAATGTTCAGACGCCCAAGAAGCGCGAGCTGGCGCTCGTATCGCGCAGTACCTATATCAAGGAGAAGGCGCTGCAGTGGATCTTCTTTGCCTGCGCGTTCTTGGCGGTCGTTACCGTCATCCTGATTTTTGTCTTTACCACGTACTCGGCGCTGCCCGTCTTTACCGACATCGGTCTGGCGGACTTCTTTAGCTTTACGTGGGCGCCTTCCGAGGGCCACTACGGCATCTTGTCGCTGCTTGCCGGCTCGGGTCTGGTGACCGTCGGTGCGCTCGCCATGGGCGTGCCGCTGGGCGTGGGTACGGCCGTTTACCTGGTCGAGATTGCCAGCAAGCGCGTGCGCAAGCTCATCAGCCCCGCCGTTGACCTGTTGGCCGGCATCCCTTCTATCATCTTTGGTTTCTTTGGCATGATCATCATCCGCCCGTTTATCGCACAACTGACCGGCGGCCTTGGTTTTGGTGCGCTGACGGCGTGGTTTGTGCTCGCCATCATGATCGTCCCTACCATCACCACGCTCACCATCGATGCTCTCAATTCCATTCCCATGGGCATTCGCGAGGCATCGTATGCCATGGGCGCCACCAAGTGGCAGACCATCTATAAGGTCGTGCTACCTGCCGCGAAGCTGGGTATCGTTGATGCCATCGTGCTGGGTATGGGCCGTGCCATCGGCGAGACCATGGCCGTGCTCATGGTCGTAGGTAACGCCCCGGTTATTCCCGACAGCATTGCGAGCCCTATCTCGACGCTCACGAGCCAGATCGCGCTCGACATGAGCTATTCCTCGGGTCTGCATCGCTCGGCGCTGTTCGGCATGGGCGTGGTCCTGTTTATCATCTCCGCCACGCTGGTGGGCATCGTCCGTCTGATTTCCAAGAAGAAGAGGGGGTAGGCTATGTCCGATTCCGTTGACACGACGGTCGATACGACCTCGTCGCGCGAGCGCATCAAGCGTGCCCTTTCCCACGGCAAGAAGGGCCGCATCAACAAGGACCTGTCCAACAAGATCATGCTTTGCGTGTTTCGTGCCGCTGCCTACATCACCACGCTGGTGCTGGTCGCTATCATCGCCTACGTGGTCATCAACGGCCTGCCACACATCTCGCTCGACTTTATCTTCGGTTGGCCCCAGGGCGTCAACGCCGAGGGCGGAATTTGGCCCACGATCGTCTCGACCGTCTACGTGACGGCGCTCGCCATGCTTATCTGCACGCCGATCGCTGTGCTGGCAGCCGTCTATCTGGCCGAGTACGCCAAGCAGGGCAAGGTCGTCGAGCTCATTCGCTACGCTGCTGACGCTTTGGCCTCGGTGCCCTCCATCGTTATGGGCCTGTTTGGCTACGCCTTGTTTGTCGAGGCCATGGGCCTGGGCCTTTCGATGGTCTCGGCCGCCCTGGCACTCGCGCTCTTGATGCTTCCCATCGTCATGCGTACCACCGAAGAGGCCATTCGCGCCGTTCCGCGCTATATCCGCTGGGGCGCATATGGCCTGGGCGCCACCAAGTGGCAGGTTGTCTCCAAGATCGTGCTTCCTTCTGCCTTTGGCCGTATTGCCACGGGCATCGTTCTCGCCATCGGCCGTGCCATTGGCGAGACCGCGGTGGTGCTCTATACCATGGGGCAGGCCATCAATCTACCTATTTCGCCGCTCGATTCCGGCCGCCCCATGACGGTTCACCTGTATCTGCTTGCCAACGACGGCATCAACATGAACGCAGCCTACGGCACCGCGCTCTTGCTGATGGTGATCATTCTGGCCTTCAACCTGTTTGCGCGCTTCCTGTCGCGCAAGCGTCGCTAGTTAAGGAGTCCCATGTCCGTTTATCAGTCCGCTCCCACGTTGGAGCAAGCGGCCATTACGGCCAAGGATTTCAACTTTTGGTACGGTGACTTTCATGCGCTGACGGGGCTTGACCTCAACATCGCCAAAAACGCCATCACCTCCTTCATTGGCCCTTCGGGCTGCGGCAAGTCGACGTTTTTGCGCTGCATCAACCGCATGAATGACCTGATCGAGGGCACGCGCGTCGAGGGCACCATGACGCTCGACGGCAACGATATCTATGCCGAGGGTGTCGACCCGGTCGATCTCCGTCGTCGCGTGGGCATGATCTTTCAGCAGCCCAACCCGTTTCCTAAATCCATCTACGAGAATGTCGCCTTTGGCCCTCGTCTGCAGGGCGTGACTAGCAAAAGTGACCTCGATGACATCGTGGAAGAATCGCTCAAGCGCGCCAACCTCTGGAAAGAGGTATCCAATCAGCTCAACAAGGATGGTTTGGCGCTCTCGGGCGGTCAGCAGCAGCGTCTGTGCATCGCGCGCGTGCTTGCGGTGCAACCCGATGTCCTTCTGATGGACGAGCCCTGCTCCGCCATCGACCCCACGTCCGTCTCTAAGGTCGAGGATCTGATGGCCGAGCTGGCGCCCGAGATGACGATCATCATCGTCACGCATTCAATGCAGCAGGCAGCTCGCATTAGCGACTACACCGCATTCTTCTTGCAGGAAGTTGCCGGCGAGCCCGCTACGCTCATCGAGTATGGTCAAACCGACGCGATCTTCACCAGCCCGGTGGACTCGCGGACGGAAGACTATATCACCGGCCGCTTTGGCTGATCGGTGCGACTAGTCCCAAGCCGATCGGATCTGGTCCGGTGCGTATTCACTGTGCGGGCGGCATGACCGCACCCAACTGATTGGAGTGAACCATGCGCAAACTGTTTTCCCGTCAGCTCATCGAGGCCCGTCACGAGATGCTGAGCATCTACGAGGCCGTCGATCTGGCCCTCCACGATGCCGTGAAGGCCTATGTGACCGACGACCGCAAGCTCGCCACCAAGACCAAGAAGCGCACGCTTTCGATTGACGCACGCTGCGCCAACCTGGAGGCCGTCTGCTACAACCTGATTGCCACGCAGTCACCGGTCGCCTCCGACTTCCGCTTGCTGCAGACGATCATCTACGTCGACTTTAACCTGCAGCGCATGACCGATAAGGTTCGCCAGATTTGCCGCGCCACGCGTCATATGATCAAGGCCGACATCTCGCTGCCCAAGGAGCTTGTCGGCACGGTCGAGGCCGAGGCTGAGGCCGTCTACCAGGTGCTGGGCTCTTCGCTTTCTGCGCTCGTCACCAACGACATGTCCATCATCTGCAACTTGGCCGTCGAGGACGAGCCAGTGCACGCCGCCTACGAGAAGTTCTTCCGCACCTTTAACCGCATGGACACGGGCGATTTTATGGACGACGACAGCAACTATGACGACCTGCGCCGCGCCATCATGGTATCGCGCTATCTCGATCGCATCGCCTCGATTTCCATCGATGCCGCCTGCCGTCTGACCTTCCTGTTGACCGGACAGCGTATGACTGCCGGTGATATCGCCTGCACTGATGAGGATGAGCTCGAGAGCATGCGCGTGCCTTCGGGCGAGGGTGTTATCATGAGGCCCGCCGTCGACGCTCGCTACGTTGCCAAGGTGCCCACTAACGAGGTCAGCGAGGGTCTTCGCTACCTGCTCGATCATCTTGAGGACGAGGACGATGGCGAGGACGACGAGGAGTAAGTAATTCCGTTCGTCGAAAGATTGTAAATACCTAAGTGAGCGCGGCCTTGCACATGCGGGGCCGCGCTCTTGCGATAGCATGGGACTACTTGTTTGGCTGTCAGCGGAGGCGATTGGCAATGGATAACTATTTGGACTTGATGCGCGCTCGCCGCGAGCAGATTCTGGAACGTTTTTATGCGGCGCTCGATCGCGCAGGCCGTCCCCACGACGCCGCGCGCCTCATTGCCGTGTCCAAGACCGTTGGTGTCGATGAGACCGTTGCCGCCATCCAGGCGGGATATCGCCATTTTGCCGAGAATCGCCCGCAGGAGCTGGTTCGCAAGCTCACGGGTCTGGCGGAGCATCCGGAGCTGCCCGAGGTGCGCTTCGATATGATCGGCAACCTGCAGACCAATAAGATCAATGCGGTGCTGGGCTCAGCCGAGCTGATTCACTCGGTGGGTTCGCTGCATCTGGCGCAGGCGATCTCGAGCCGTGCTGTCCGCAAGATTGAGGCAGGCGAGCTCGCCGGCCCCCAGCGTGTGCTCATTGAGGTCAATGTGAGTGGTGAGGAGTCGAAGGGAGGCTTTTCGCCCGATGAGATTCGTGCCGACGCGGGCGAGCTTGCGGAACTTGAGGGAATTTGCGTACAGGGGCTTATGACTATGGCGCCCCGGGGGAATAAGGATGTGGCACGCCGCACCTTTGCGGGGCTTCGTGAGCTGAGGGATGAGCTGGAGGCGGCGCATCCCGATTTGAACCTGCCTGAGCTTTCCTGCGGCATGAGCGAGGACTTTGAGCCTGCCCTTGAGGAGGGCTCTACGCTCGTTCGCCTGGGCAGGGTAGTATTTAGCCCGGAGTTTGCAGTAAAATAAGGCTCTGAAGTGCGCACTGATTATCGGGGCGCCTGCACTAAACCGCGAGAGGACACAACCATGGGCTTCCTTGACGAGATTAAAAATAAGATGCACCTGGGCGGCCAGCAGGGTTACGACCAGGGTTATGGCCAGGACGACGACTACGGCTATGATGACGGCTATGACGATAGTTATCAGGGCAACGGCTACAGCGGTGCTTCGGGCGAGGGCTTCTACACCCAAGACGAGCCGAGCAACGGCCTGCTTGGTCAGACGCGCCGCGGTGAAGCTGAGTCGGTTGCCGTGTATACGCGCTCCGGTCAGCTGGTCGGCGATGACTCCCGCCATGCCACGACGTATAACCCGCCTTCGCGCTCGCAGGACAGTGTTGCGAGCGGTTATCGTCCCGGTGCCTATGACACGCCGTCGAGCTACGCCGAGAATACCCGCGCCCGTGCCGCCGCTGCACCCGCGCCCGCACCGAGCGATGCCTCGGCCTATGCGAGCAATATCATCAACGCCACGCCGCAGCTGCCGGCCTATGTCCTGCGCCCCGAGAGCTATGACGACGTGGAGACTGTGGTGCGCCGCGTTCGCACCAAGCAGCCTGTCGCACTGATTTTTGTGGGCGTACGCACCGAAGTTGCCAAGCGCGTCTTGGACTTCTCTTACGGCTTTGCCTGCGGTCTGGGTGCCACGGTCAAGGAGGTGGGCGACCGCGTGTTCATGGTGCTGCCCGCCGGTTGCGAGGTCAAAGATTCCGATCTCAAGAAGCTTCGTGCCGACGGCTACCTTAAGTAAAGACAAGACGAGGAGATTCCCATCAACATCTACACTATCGTCCAGCTGGTCAACACGCTGTTCAACTTCTACTCCACGCTCATCGTGGTCTATTGCTTCATGACGTGGATTCCCATGAAGCAGGGCGGCCTGCTGCAGGATATCGCCGCGGTGCTCGATAGCGTCTGCGGTCCGTGGCTCAACCTGTTCCGTCGTTTCATCCCGCCGATGGGCGGTATCGATTTTTCGCCGGTCGTTGCGATTATTGCGTTGCAGTTGGTGCAGAGGCTGGTTCTGCAGCTTCTTATAGGTATACTCGTGTAGAACTGTCTTAGTAACTTACGTCGGGCGTGTAGCGCCGAGGCGATGAAAAAGGAGACTTGTTATGGCTATTACCCCTGCAGACATCCAGGCTCAGACTTTCTCTGAGGCCAAGCGTGGCTACGATCCTGCCGAGGTCGACGTCTTCTTGGAGACGCTGTCCTCCGAGGTTGACGCTATGCTCGCTAAGATCGTCGACCTTAAGGGTCGTCTGACTGCTACCGAGCAGCAGCTTGCCGATGCGCAGGCTCAGCTTGCCCAGGCTCAGGATGCCACCGCCCAGGCCGTTCCTGCCGCCCCCGTGGCTGCTCCCGCCCCTGACTTCTCCGCTCAGGAGCGCCAGATTTCCGCTGCCCTGATCGCTGCCCAGCAGACCGCTGAGACCATCGTCAACGATGCCAACGAGAACGCTGAGCGTATCCGCAACGAGGCTGACGCCAAGGCCCGCGAGGTTATCCGCCAGGCTCTGACCGAGAAGCAGGCCGAGCTCGAGGAGATCGATCGTCTCAAGGCTTCCCGTGAGGAGTTCAAGGCAGAGTATCTCAAGCTCATCCAGCACTTCATGGACGATGCCCAGAATTCCTTCCCGGCCGACCTCATGGCCTCCACGCCGGTCGGTTCTGCCGCTTCTCCTGCGGTGACTGTTCCCGCCGAGCCGCTGCCCGTCGCTGACCCGGTTGTCCCCGTGGCCGATCCTTTCGCCCCGATCGACAACTTTGCCGCCGACGACTTGGACTAGCATTAGAGCTACAATCTAGTGTCCTTAAGAGGAGCTCGCACCTGCGGGCTCTTTTTTTGTGGCTGTATACGGGTCGGGAAACAAAACGCCGAGCCCTACGCGTGGTGGTGCAGAGCTCGGCGGACGGGCTGGAGGTCAAAGGTAGGTGTTAAGGCATGTCCCAATAATCTACTTAAGGATGAAGTCGGAGAGGGGAATGGTGCGGGCCTCGCGATGCTCGGGGTCGGCGATATGGTCGGCGGGATAGCCGCAGACGAGCATGTGATAGGGATAGACGCCCTCGGGCAGGTTGAACTGCTCGCGGGCTACCTCGGGCTTAAAATGGCATACCCAGCACGTTCCCAGGCCCTGCTCGGTGGCCTCCATCATCATCTGATCACACACGATGGACGTATCGATTTCACTGGAATTCATCTGGTCATACGGGCGCACCCAAGCATCATCGGTAACGCTGCAAATAAGAAAGACAAGCGGAGCCCCAAAGATAGACCCATCACGAGCAAACCGAGGCTGACAAGCAGCAGCCTTCTCCAGAAGCTCAGGCGTATCCAACACCATCACACGGGTTGGATGATTATTACAAGCAGAAGGAGCAATACGCCCAGCCTCAACAATGGCATCCACCACAGCCTGCTCCACAGCCCGATCTTCAAACTCACGACAAGAATACCGAGCCCGAGCCAGATCCAAATAACTCACAACCAAGCCCTCCAAATTCAGTGTATCAACCCAAAGCAAAACAAAGGGTACCCAAAGCTCCATCCAGCCAAACGTTTAAGGCGGTCCCAAAGTCCCCAATCGGGCTCAAAGGCCCTGCCAACAAAAGCCTCATTGCTTTCAAAGTATCAGCCAAAGTTCCCAATGGTGGTACGTAAGGCGAAGGGCCGGCCACGGTTTGCTTTCGAACGACTCTGCAAAGCAGCTGGAGTGAGAAAGCAAACCGTGGCCGGCCCTTCGCCGCCGGGACACGTACCCCCAATTAACTGTTCTTCATGACAATCGAATCCACGACATCGGCCACATTCTCGCAGCAGTCAGCGCAGTACTCCAGGAAGGCGTACACGTCACGCCAGGCGATGACCTCGAGCGGGTCCTTGCCGTTAACGTGCAGGTTGCGCATGGCGTTGATATAGAGCTCGTCGGCTTCGGACTCGATGGTGTTGATCTGGATGACGAGTTCGCGCAGGGTCTTGGACTTGCGGTAGTTGGGCAGCTCGACCATCAGGTCTTTCATGGCGCGGCAGGCGTCAGTCACCTTGTGGGCGATGACGATGGCGTCGGGATGGATGCTCTGGATGTTGGTGAAGTAGACGCGCTGCACGACGCCCTCGATGCGGTCGAGCACGGTGTCGAGCGCGCAGCTCATCAGGTCCAGATCCTCGCGCTCGAGCGGGGTGATAAAGGCGGTGAGCAGGGCGTCTTCGAGCTCGTGGTGCTTCTTGTCTGCCGCATGCTCAATCGCATGCATCTTATTGAGCATGTCGTGAATCTGCGCGGGATCGAAGTTCTCGAAAATCTTGGTGAGCAGCTCTGCGGCCTGGACGGCGAGGTCGGCGCAGGCAACGTAGTTGTCAAAGTAGAACGAATCGGGTTTCTTTGCCATGGGTGGGTCCTTTCGAGGCGAAGACGGGTGGGCGAAGTGTTGCGGTCCGGATGGACGTTCGGTTTGATTAGAGGAACATCATGAACAGCTTGGCCATGACAAAGCTGATGAGTCCGCAGGCGGGGAAGGTGAAGAACCAGGTGAACATCATGTCCTTGACCACGCCGAAGTTGATGGCCGAAAGGCGCTTGACGGCGCCGACGCCCATGATGGCGCAGGTTTTGATGTGCGTGGAGGACACGGGGATGCCGGTAAGGGTGGCAAGCAGCAAGTTCGCGGCGCCTGCGAGGTCGGCAGAGAAGCCCTGATACTTCTCGAGCTTGACCATGCTCTGGCCGACGGACTTGATGATGCGCTCGCCGCCCACGCTGGTGCCGATACCCATAGTGGCCGAGCACAGCAGCATAATCCAGATGGGGATGCCGGCATCGCCGATGCTCGTCTGGCCGTTGGCGAAGGCCACGCCTAAAAAGAGCACGCCGATGAACTTCTGTCCATCCTGCGCGCCGTGCATAAAGCTCATGGCCGCGGCGCTCGCGATCTGAGCGTATTTAAAGAAGACATTGGCACGTCGCCTGTTGGCGGCGGCGAAAAGAATCGAGACGAGCTTGCACAGGACCCAGCCCATAACAAAGCCCAGGCCGATGGAGAGCGCCAGGCCGTAGATGACCTTCATCCACTCGTGGACGTTGACGCTGCTCGCGCCGCCGAGGGCGATGGCGGCACCGGTCAGGCCGGCGATAAGGCTGTGGCTTTGCGAGGTGGGGATGCCAAAACGCGACGCTGTGGCGCCGTAGACGACGATGGAGAACAGCGCCGCGCACAGGCAGGCGAGCGCCATGGTGCTGTTTCCGCCAAAGTCGACGATATGTGAGATGGTGTTGGCGACGCTCGCGTTAAAGTGCGTCATGATGAGCACGCCGAGGAAGTTGAATGCGGCGCTCATGAGAATGGCGGCGCGGGCGGGCATGCAACGCGTAGTGACGCAGGTCGCGATGGCGTTGGGCGCGTCGGTCCATCCATTGACGAAGATGGCGCCCAACGCGAGGATCACGGTGACGGCAAGGACTGGGTTCGACACAATTTGGCCGAGGAAGGTTGAGAACGTTACGTCCATATATGGGCTTTCTCGAAGTTTGCAGGCACGTTACAAAAACATGATAAATCGTATCACCTCCTGCGGGTTTCTTTACCGAGTTCTGATGGGAGAAGTGAACTTTTTGGCACTAAAATTGAATATTAGCCCTGTTGACCGCGGGTGTTCTTTTTGCTAACACGCCATGCGGACACGTGCGATTACTACGACACTCCAAAACCACAGTCTGTTCGCTTTACAACATGCAAACATGCGTTCGATAATAGGAGGCATGGAATATCGACAGACAGACGGCAAAACTCGGCGCGTACACAAGCAGTATGTGGACGTCGTGGCTCGCATCCTCGCGGGCGGACAAGTCGTGCCAGTCGCCGTCTGCTGGGTCGACGGACGTTGTTTTACAATCGATGAAATTATCTCGACCACCGGGTTTGGCCTGACGGTCCACGGCATCCGTACGGCGACCTATAAGGTGCGTTTTGGCGGGCACGCGACCGAGTTGTATCTGGAGGACCAGACGCGCGAGCGGGCGGACGGCTCGCAGGCGCACGTGATGCGTTGGTGGGTCTGGGCCTTTGATCGTACGCTCGAGGGCGAGCGCCGTGGGTAAGGACGTACGGCATTCGGGTACAATGACAGGAATCTTGTCACCTGCTGCGCCGTCTTTCACGGCACTTTTTGAAAGGACGAAATTATGAACGATATCCAGGGCTATCAGAACGGCCCCATCGAGGCCGGCGCAAGCCGTGCCAAGGAGATGTCGCCGCGTGCGTACAATCTTGCCATGTCTGCCCTCATCTTCTTGGGCTTTTGTGCCATGGGCGCTGGTGCTTACTTTACGAGCACCATGGCGTTTGCCCGCATGATGATGAGCGGCGCCGCTTTGCCGCTGGTCTTTGGCTCATTTATTTTGACCATCGTCGGCATGGTCATGATGTCGGCCGCCGCCAGCAAGCAGTCCGTGGGCCTATCCCTTGTGGGCTACGTAATCTTTGCGAGCACCTTTGGCCTGACCGCGTCGTTTGGCCTTGCCAACTACGACCTGCCCACCATCAACACTGCCTTTATCGCCACGGCCGCCATCACCTTTGTCTTTGGCGCCTTGGGCGTGACGTTCCCCAAGTTTTTCCAGCGCGTATATGGCATCGGTTTTGGCATTCTGCTCGCCACTATTCTGGTTGAGATCGTGCTGATGTTCATGGGCGTCTCGCAGACCATCACCGACCTGATCGTGATCGTGGTGTTCGCCGGCTTTATTGGCTATGACACCTATGTTGCCACGACGGTGCCGCCTACGCTGCCCAACGCCGTGCTCATGGCGTCCAATCTGTTCGTGGACATTATCAACGTGTTCTTGCGCATCCTGAACATCCTTGGCCGTCGCGACTAGTGGCGAATTGCGGCGGTGCTTGCCGTGCGTGTAAATCGATGCGAAAGGCGGTCCTTCGGGGCCGTCTTTTTTGTACGCGGCGGGGTATCATGGATGGGAAAAGCCGATAGCGGCAGAGACCGAGAAAGGTGACCACTTATGGCAGACGTCGACAACAGGAACCGTAACCGCAGGTCCAACCGAGCGGGTCAGCCCAATCCCAAGCGCGAGGGCCGTGCCAAGGCCGCCGAGCGTCACGTGGCAACTGTGTCCGAAGCGTGCGCCAAGGATATCGAGCGTTCGCTTGCCGGTGTTCGCGAGTTTGACGGTATGCCTGCCGGCTTTGTCTCGGCGATGAAGGCCAAGGTTCAGAGTGCTGTGACCACCGAAGAACAGATTGCCGAGGACGTCGAGGGCGCGGAGGCTGCCGAGGTCGAGGCAGCACCCGAGAGCGAGGCAGCGCCCGAGACCGAGGCAGCTCCTGAGCCCGTCGAGGAGCCTGCCGAGGAAATCGCCGAAGCTGAGTCCGCGCCTGCTGAGGAGCCTGCTGCGTCTCTGCCTGAGGTCACCGTGCTCGATGCCTCCGCCACGCAGGCCATCTTGGACAACGGTCGTGGCTATGCGCAGTTCTGCGACATGGCCGTGCTCGCCTTTGCCTCGTTCACCAACCCGGGCGGTGGCTATATTCAGGGTTATCTGGGCCAGGAGGCCACACTGTGCGCCGATTCGTATCTGTACAACGTTCTCGATAAGCAGCGCAAATGGTACGGCGAGAACCGTCGCCGCAACATCAACTGCGAGCTCTATCGTAACCGCGCCCTAGTGGTGCCTGCGGTGCGCTTCGACCGCAACCACGTGCATGCATACGCCGACGTGATCGTGGCCGCCGCGCCCAACGTTAAGCGCGCCCGCCAGGAGTATCGCGTGAGCGACGATGCTCTGCTGGATGCCCTGCGCGACCGCATTCGCTTTGTGCTTGCCATCTGCGACGAGCTGGGTCGCGAGAAGCTCGTGCTGGGTGCTTGGGGCTGCGACAACAACGGCTTTGACGCAGAGGCCGTGGCCGAGCTCTTCCGCAAGGAGCTCGCGTCGGGCGACTTTAAGGTCAAGCAAGTCTTCTTTGCCGTGCCTTCTACGCGCTGGGATGAGGATTTTGCCAAGTTCGAGCACGTGCTGGCAAACTTCCCCGAGCGCAACGAGGAGTCCTATGCTCAGGTTGCCGCTCGCGCTGCGGCAGCTCGCGCCGCCGAGCAGGCCCAGGCTGCTACCGAGGATGATGAGGACGAGGACGATTGGCGCAAGTACCTGTAACCGGTACGTGTTGACAGATAGGTCGAGCCGGCGGGAGAGGCTGCTCCCGCCGGCTTTTTACTAAAAGGAAGGGCTTACGATGAAAAACGTTCTATGCTTTGGCGACAGCAACACCTATGGTTACGATCCGGCGGGCATGCGCGACGGCACCGCGGTGCGCTATGCGCGGGATGTGCGCTGGTGTGGCGTGGCCCAACGTGACTTAGGCGAGGGCTGGCATGTAATTGAAGAAGGCCTCAACGGCCGCACGACGGTACGCGACGACATGTGCCATCTGGACACCAATCTTAACGGCATTCGCGCGCTTCCGATGATGCTCGAGGCCCATAAGCCGCTGGACGCCATTGTGATCATGCTGGGCACCAACGACTGCAAGACGGTCTTTAACGTGACGGCTGCCGATATCACTCGTGGCGCCATGGCGCTGATTCGCGCCGTCCGCGCGTTTCCGTGGACCGACGCTGCGCCTTGTCCGCGCATTCTGCTGATGGCGCCTATCAAGATTAAGCCGCAGATCGCCGACGTATATATGACCGATTTTGACGAGCATTCCGTAGAAGCCTCGGAACATTTTGGTGAGTACTACGCGCATGTGGCTGAGCAGTTTGGCTGCGACTTTTTGAATGCCGCCGACTTTGCCGAGCCGGGCGATATCGACTATCTGCATATGATGCCCGAAAGCCATGAGAGCCTGGGTCACGCCGTGGCAGCCAAGCTCCAAGAGATGCTCGGAGAGTAGCGCGACCCCAAGCCACCGCAAAGGGGGCGGGCGCCTTTGCGGTGGCTTGGGCTGCGAATCTTAATACTGCCACATGTGGTTGACAGGGCCGGAGCCTTTGCCCATGTTCAGGCCGGCGGCCAGAGCGCCTGTCAGGTATGCCTTGCCGGCGTTGACGGCGTCGGCAAGATCCATGCCCTGAGCCAGCGCGCAGGCGATGGCGGACGAGAGCGTGCATCCGGTGCCGTGCGTGTTGTCGGTCTCGATGCGCTTGTGGCGGAACCACGTGGTGAGTGGATCTCCCAGATGGTTGCCCTCGTCATCGAGTGGCGCGGGTTCGGCCAGTACATCGTTGGCCTCGTTGACAAGATGCCCACCCTTAACGAGGGATGCACAACCAAAGCGGCGGGTGAGGAGCATGGCAGCATTTTGCTGCGTGCGCTCGGAGTCGACCTCGTAGTCGAGCAGGGCCATGGCCTCGGGAATATTGGGCGTGATAACCGTCGCTAGCGGGAACAGGCGGCGAGTGAGCGCCTCTGCGGCATCTTCGGCAATCAGCCGTGCGCCCGAGGTGGCTACCATGACGGGGTCGACTACCACGTTTGTCGCCTTCCAGGCGCTCAGGCGGTCGGCGATAACATCGATAATCTCGACAGAAGAAACCATGCCGATCTTGACGGCGCTCGGGCGGATATCGTCAAAAACGGCGTCAATTTGCGCGGCTACGATATCTGGCGAGATATCCTGCACGGCGGTAACGCCCAGTGTGTTTTGCGCTGTGATGGCGGTGATGGCCGTCTGGGCATACAGACGGTGCGCCGTGATGGTCTTGATGTCGGCCTGAATGCCGGCGCCACCGCTGGAATCGGATCCTGCGATGGATAGAACGGCAGGTACCTTACTGCGATCCATGTTCGCTCCCTTGTTCGGTCGGAATCAAATGGGTCTTTAAGCCAGCATTATAATGATGCCCGGGCCGACTCTATGTCGAACCCGGGCGGGCGATGCAATCTTTACGCAAATGCAAGCAAATGTTCACACGTTAACAATTGACAGGCACCAGCTCGCCGACAGAAGCGGCCGCGGCGACAGGTTAGTCCTCCATGCCGAGGTCGATCGTGGTGCCCTCGAAGATCTTGTTGACGGTGCGGACGGCGCACATCTTGCCACACATGGTGCAAGTGCCCTCGGTGGCGGCGGGGGACTCCTCGTAGCGCTTCTTGCCCGTAACCGGGTCGAGCGCGCACTCCCACATGGCGTCCCAGTCAAGCTTGCGGCGTGCCTGGCCCATCTTGTCGTCCATGTCGCGGGCGTGGGGCACCTTTTTGGCGATGTCGGCGGCGTGTGCGGCGATCTTGGTGGCCATGAGGCCATCGAGCACGTCCTGGGCGTTGGGCAGGCACAGGTGCTCGGCCGGCGTCACGTAGCACAGGAAGTCGGCACCGGAGCTGGCGGAGATGGCGCCGCCGATGGCAGCGGTGATGTGGTCGTAACCCACGCCGATATCGGTCACCAGCGGCCCGAGCACATAGAACGGGGCATTGTGGCACAGGCGCTTCTGCAGTTTCATGTTGGCGGCGATCTCGTCGAGCGCCATGTGACCCGGACCCTCGACCATGACCTGGACGCCGGCAGCCCAAGCGCGCTTGCACAGCTTGCCCAGCTCGATCATCTCAGCGGTCTCGGTGGCGTCGTTGGAGTCGTAGAGGCAGCCCGGGCGGCAGGAGTCGCCGAGCGAAATCGTCACGTCGTACTCGTGGCAGATCTCGAGCAGCTCGTCAAAGTACTCGTAGAAGGGGTTTTCGTTGCCGGTGACCTCCATCCAGCCAAACAGCAGCGAGCCGCCGCGGCTCACGATGTTCATCAAGCGGCCGGTCTCCTTAAAGGTCTTGGTGACCGACTTGTTGATGCCGCAGTGGATGGTCATAAAGTCCACACCGTCCTCGGCGTGCGCGCGCACGACCTCGAACAGGTCATCCTTGGTAAGCTTGACCAGCGGCTTTTCCATGTAGCCGATGGCGTCGTACATGGGGACGGTGCCCACCATGAGCGGCGTCTCGTCGATGAGCTGCTGGCGGAACTGGCGCGTCTTGCCCGAGTTGGAAAGGTCCATGATGGCGTCGGCGCCAAAGTCCTCGGCGATCTTGACCTTCTTCCATTCCTCGGCGGCATCGGCTTTATCGCCCGAGATGCCCAGGTTGACGTTGACCTTAGTAGACAGGCCCTCGCCGACACCAAAGGCGCGCATGCCTTTTTTGATGTGCACGATGTTGGCGGGAATGGCGATGCGGCCGTCGGCCACGCGCTCGCGGATGTACTCGGGGTCGCGATGCTCGCGCTCGGCGACTTCCTTCATCTGCGGCGTGATCTGCCCGGCGCGGGCGAAGTCGATTTGCGTGACGAGCTTGGGCTCGGTCTGTGTGCTCATTGGCACGGCTCCCTTCGTTGGCATTACCCATATCAGGTTTGCGGGTCAGGGCGGGCGCGCCCAGTCTCAGCCTGCCGTCTTGTCCCGCAAGCTCCCCGTTTATGTAATGGGCTCAAGTATAGCTCGAATGGGTACGATTGGCCTAACGAGCGTGCCTGTGGGGAGGCGAACATGGAAGACAAGCATCTATATCGAGAGACGCAATGGGATGTATCGGCCGAGGAAAGCCGTGCACACCATGGCCTTGTCGCGATTGGTTTTGCGGTGCTTGCCGTGCTGGTGATTGCCTTTTGTATCTGGACGTTTGGCGGTCACGGCGGCGCTGCATGGGAGTTCGAGGCTGATGATGGCCTACCGATTATGACGGTGAGGAGTACCGGCGGTAATGCCAATACGCTCGCCATTCCGGGCGATTATTGGTACCCGCGCGATGAGTTTGTGCAGTTGCAGCTGAGTGGTGGGTCCATTCCAGGTGAAGAAATCGAACGCGTGACGTTTGACGCGGCGCTCAAAACGCTGACGGTGAAGCTCAAAGATCAAGGAGATGTGCCCACGACCATGGATATCGCCCTGACGGAATGGCGTCTGGAGCCTCCGTCGGGCGTTACGGTATCCGACGTAGAGCGCGTTAAGGTTACCTACCAAGATGGCTCAACGAGCGAGATTGCAAAGGCCGATGGCTTGGCGGAGTAACGGGGCGTTTGGAAACGGCGGGCCTATTGTGCCTGCGCGTTCATGAATGCCAGGGTGTTTTTGTCTGAAAGCTCGGGGATGTGCCGATAGCCGATGTTGAATGCGGTAAGTTCGCTTGCATCCTCGAGCTTGTTTTCTGCCATCCACCGCACCATGGAGCCGCGCGCCTTTTTGCTGGCGGTCGAGCGCTGGATGGGCTTGCCGTTGCGGATACCCTCGCCAAAAAGGCATGTGACGGCCATGGCGTCGTCCGCGAGGTGGGGCAGAACGGTTTTGGCATACTCTACGCTGGCGAGATTGACGATCGTGGTGTTTGAGCCTGCCGGGGCGATAGCCCGCGCGAGCTTGTCGCTCCAAAACGCGTAGAGGTCTTGGGCATCGTCAACGGCGAGCTTCGCGCCCATCTCCAGTCGATACGGTTCGACGGCATGGAAGGGACGAACGCACCCGTAGAGGCCGGAGAGGATCCACAGATGGTCTTGCAGCCATGCGAGCTGCACTGAATCCATCACCTCGGGTGCCATGCTCTGGTACTGAATGCCGTGATAGGACATGATGGCGGGGGAGAGGTGACGGGCGAGTGCGGGATTGTCGAGATCGCCGTTCCCCAAGATGGGCTCGAACTCATGCAAAATGTCGAGACAAGGGGCCAGCAGCTTGTCGCTGACGTTCCACAGAGCTTGTAGGCCGCTGTCGCCTTCGGTTCGTTCGATGTCCAAGAGCGCATGGTGCAGCTGAGCGGTCTCGCGCGCAAAGGGCGGAATCCCCTGAACTTCAAAAGCATCTTGTGCCGCGCGCATTTGCTTGGCGGGTGAAACGATGACCTGGAGCATGAACTCTCCTCTGCCAAAAAAGTCGCGGCGGAATACGGTCTGCGCGAGCCGGTTGAAGGCCAGGTTAGTCCGTATTCCACCGCAAGTTATAAAGGGCTGGTTTGGTGCGCCTTACAAGGGTTGGTTAGGCGCGCTCGAGGAAGGCTTTGTACCCGCGATAGGCCTCGTAGATATCGGCCTTGTTGGCGACCTCCCACAGGGCGTGCATGGACAGGACGGCAACGCCGGAGTCGATGACGTTCATGCCATACTTGGCCATGATGTAGGCGATGGTGCCGCCACCGCCCGCGTTGACGCGACCGAGCTCACAGGTCTGGAAGTCCACGCCGGCCTCGTCCATGATGTCGCGGACGAGGGCCACGTACTCGGCATCGGCGTCGTTGGAACCGCCCTTGCCGCGGCTGCCCGTGTACTTGTTAAAGCACAGGCCACGACCCATAAAGGCGGCGTTCTTCGTCTCGAACTTGCCGGCATAGCCCGGGTCGAAACCGGCGGACACGTCGGAGGAGAGCATGCGGCTGCGGGCGAGCGCGCGGCGCAGGGCCAGCGGGCTATCCTCGCCGGCGAGCGTCATGATCTCGGCGACGGTGTTCTCGAAGAAGCGGCTCGTCATACCGGTGGCACCCACGGAGCCGATCTCCTCCTTATCGACGATGAGCGTGATGCTCGTGCGCTCCACGTTGGTGACGTTGATCTGGGCAAGCATGGAGGGGTAGGCACAGACGCGGTCGTCATGGCCATAGCCCAGAATCATGGAGCGGTCGAGGCCCATGTCGCGGGCGGGACCGGCGGGCACGACCTCGATCTCGGCGGAGAGGAAGTCCTCCTCCTCGACGTCGTACTGCTCCTTGAGGATATCCAGGAACATCTGCTTGACGGGCTCCTTGGGGGCGTCCTTGTCGTCCTCATCGAACTTGACGGGGCGGCCGCCCACGATCACGTCGAGAATCTCGGCATCGACGGCGTCCTTGGCAGGCTTGGACATCTGCTCGCTCGAGAGGTGGATCAGCAGGTCGGAGATGGTAAAGACCGGGTCGTCCGCCTTGTCGCCGATATTGATGTCGACGGTGGTACCGTCCTTTTTGCAGATGACGCCCACGAGTGCGAGCGGGGAGGCCACCCAGTGGTAGCTCTTGACGCCACCGTAGTAGTGCGTGTCGAGGTAGGCCATGTCGCCGGCCTCGAAGGCGGGGTTCTGCTTAAGGTCTAGGCGCGGCGAGTCCACGTGGGCGCCCAGGATGTTAAAGCCCTGCTCGAGCGGGGCGTTGCCCAGGTTGACGAGCATGAGGTCCTTGCCGTGATTGGCGGCGTACACCTTGTCGCCTGCCTTGAGCTCGCGGCCTTCGGCGATCACGGTCTCCAGGTCGACGTATCCCGCCTCCTCGGCCATCTTGATGCCGGTCTTGACGCACAGGCGCTCGGTCTTGTTCTCGCTCAAAAACTGCTTATAGCCGCGGCAAAGCTCCTCGAGCTCCTCGACTTGCTGTGGCGTGTACTTTTTCCATGCGCAGGGACGCTCCATGACGCAGGCTCCTTTCGGATCGATCGTGCTGGTTGATGTACCGTGAGCCATCGTATCACGCGCGGGCTCACGATGGCGGGGGAGCTTTATGTGAGGTGGCCGCGGGGCGGGGAGCGTGTAAACTGGAGTGAGCAAACCGTGCCCAGCCCAAAGCGAGGTATTTAATATGTCTGACAAGCGCCGCACTTTTGCCGTTATCGACGGCAACTCGCTCATGCACCGCGCCTTTCACGCCGTGCCGCCGACCATGAACGCGCCGGACGGTCGCCCCACCAACGCGATCTTTGGCTTTCTGAACATGTTTCTTAAGATGATCGATGCCTTTAACCCCGACGGTGTGGTCGTGGCGTTTGACAAGGGTAAGCCGCGCGTGCGCATGGAGATGCTGCCGCAGTATAAGGCGCAACGTCCGCCCATGGACCCCGATCTGCATGCGCAGTTCCCTATGATTAAGGAGCTGCTCACCGCGCTCAACGTGCCGATTCTGCAGTCCGAGGGCTGGGAAGGCGACGATATCCTGGGTACTATGGCGCGCCTGGGCGAGCAGGCCGGCTGTGACATGCTGCTGGTGACCGGTGATCGCGACATGTATCAGCTTGTTACCGAGCACGTCAACGTGGTCTCGACCCGTAAGGGCCTGTCCGACGTTGCGATTATGACGCCCGAGAGCGTGGATGACCTGTATCACGGCATTACGCCGGCGCTCGTGCCCGACTTTTATGGTCTGAAGGGCGACACGTCCGACAACATCCCCGGCGTGCCGGGCATCGGTCCCAAAAAGGCGAGTGCGCTCATCGCACAGTACGGCAGCTTGGACGAGGTCATCGCGCATGCCGACGAGGTCAAGGGCAAGATGGGTGAAAACCTGCGTGCACACATCGACGACGCACTGCTGAGCCGTAAGGTGGCGACCATCCGCACCGATGCGCCCGTTGAGCTCGATTTTGAGGCGACGTCCTTCCCGGCGTTTTCTGCCGATGAGGTTTCCGCGGCGCTGGGTACGCTTGGTATCACCGCCATGCAGAACCGTTTCTTGGCGCTGATTGGCGGCGAGGGCGGGGCTGCTGCTGCCTCCAGTGTGTTTGAGATACCTGCGATGGTTCGTGCAGCCGCCGGCGAAGCTGACGCGCTTGGTGCCGTTGCGGCTGAGGTCTCCCGCGCGATTGATGCCGACGAGTGGGTTGCCGCCGTGGTGGACGACGACAAGGAAGAGGGCGCGCTCTTTGGACTGACGCGCACGCTGTGGCTGGCGACGTCCAAGGGCCTGTTCGCGCTCGAGGAGGGCGACAGCTGTGCGGCGGCTGAGGTTGAGGGCTTCAACTTCGTCCACGGCGTGATTGCCGGCGTGCTCGCGCGTCTGTTTATGGAGGGTCGCGTGGCGAGCCCGGATATGAAGGCGCTGTTGCACGAGCTTTCGCCCATCGATTCTTCTGAGCCCGAGCTTATGGACCCGCTGGCAGTCGATTCCACGCGCATCTTCGATACCGTGGTTGCCGCCTACCTGCTGGATTCCGACCGCTCCGAGTTCGATGAGGCGTATCTGGCCGATACCTATCTGCAGATGGCGCTGCCTGCGGCGCGCGGTGCAGAGGGTGCCGGCGAGGACGCCCCCGCGCCCGCCGCTCGCACGGCGGCCTTAACGCTGGCGCTGGTCGCACCGCTGCGCGACCGCATGGCCCGTGAGAACGCCACCAACGTGTTCGACGGCATCGAGATGCCGCTTGTGCCGGTGCTTGCCAAGATGGAGCGCGCGGGCATGCTCGTAGACCCCGACCGTCTGCATAGTCTGTCCGAGGGCCTGGCGACTCAGATTGCCGAGGTCGAGCGCAGCATTCGTGACCTGGCGGGTGACGAGACCTTTAATATTGGCAGTCCCATGCAGCTGTCGCATGTGCTCTTTGATGTGATGGGGCTTCCGACCAAGGGCCTCAAGAAGACTAAGCGCGGCTATTATTCGACCAACGCCAAGGTGCTGAGTGACCTTGCCCGCGACCACGAGATCGTGCGCCTGATTTTGGACTGGCGTGAGAAGTCCAAAATCAAGTCCACCTATCTGGACACGCTGGGCCCGCTACGCCGTGGTGACGGTCGTGTGCACACTACGTACAACCAGACCATCACAGCAACGGGGCGTCTGTCCTCGAGCGACCCGAACCTGCAGAACATCCCGACGCGCTCGGAGCTGGGTCGTACCGTCAAGACGGCGTTTTCGGCAGGCGAGGGAAGCGTCTTTTTGGCGGTGGACTACTCGCAGATCGAGCTGCGTCTGCTGGCGCATCTCTCGGGTGACGAGCACTTGGTGCGCGCCTTTAACGAGGGCGAGGACTTCCATGCCGAGACGGCGGCGCGCGTGTTTGGTGTGCCGGTGTCCGAGGTAACGCCCGACTTGCGCAGTCGCGCCAAGGCCGTGAACTTTGGCATCGTGTATGGCCAGCAGGCCTACGGCCTGTCGCAGTCGCTGCATATCTCGATGGCCGAGGCACGCGACATGATCGACCGCTACTACGAGGCCTACCCGGGCGTGCGCACGTTCCTCGACAACGTGGTGGCACGCGCCAAGCAGACGGGCTACGCCGAGACCATGTACGGCCGCCGTCGTCATATTCCGGAGCTCAAGGCCAAAAACCCGCAACTCCGCGGCTTTGGCGAGCGCACGGCCATGAACCATCCCATGCAGGGAACCGCCGCCGACATCATCAAGATCGCGATGGCCCGCGTAAGCCGCCGCCTGGAAGAGGAAGGCTTTGCCGCCCACATGATCCTGCAAGTGCACGACGAACTGGACTTTGAGTGCCCCATCGACGAAGTCGAGCGCCTAACCACCATGGTCCGCGACGTCATGGAGCACGTAGTAGACCTCCGCGTCCCCCTAATCGCCGAAGCCAGCACCGGCATAACCTGGGCCGACGCCAAATAGGGAAGTGCCCACAACCCTAAAGTAACCAAACCAGAAGGGGGCTCCTTGCCAACAAGGAGCCCCCTTCGTTCAATTAAATTCAGCCTAAGTATCTAGACACTCAAGACGCCATCTAGGCGGCAAACAAGTAAACCTAGGGCCTGGCCGGGCGGCACAGGTTAACTTTTCGTAGATTCCGCACGCAAAGAAAGCCACTTAATGTGGCTTTCGTCTTGCGCAGGACCTGACCGAGCGAAAAGTTATCCTGTGCCGCCCGGCCAGGCCCGATGGGACGGCTACCGGGCCGCCAAGATAGCGTCGATGAGCGTCAGTACGCCCCCGTCGTTGTTGCTCGGAATGCGCCACTTGGCGTGCGCGTTCATGTGCTCCTCGGCATTGTCCACGATAAAGCTATGCCCGACGCGCTCCAGCATGGGGATGTCGTTGTAGGTATCGCCCACGGCGGCAGCATCGGCAATATCGATGCCCAGGTGCTCGCACAGGTGAGCGATGCCGGCGCCCTTGTCGACGCCCAGGTTCATAAAGTCGATCCACTCGCGCCCAGCGTTGGTGACGTAGAGCTTGTCCGAGAACTCGGGGCTATAGGTCTCGCGGAAAGCGGGCTCGGCGTCGTAGCCTGGGAAGAAGACCGAAATCTTGTTGGACTCGAAATCGATGCCCTCAAAGCTGTCGACGTAGTTGATTGTGTTGTAGTAGACGCTGATCTCGTCGTGGTATTGATGGTCGCGGGCAAGCACGTAGAACTCGTCGAAGCAGCACAGGACGGGGACAGCGCGAGGATCCTCCGAGGCACGGTTCAAGACCTGCTGATACAGCTCCACGTCAATATTGCTCTTATAGATATAGCTGCCGCGATAGATCACGCAAGCTCCGTTGTCGGGACAAAAGGCGAGGCGGTTCTTGATGCCCTCGAACATCTCCTCGAGCTTGGGGGCGGGACGTCCGCTGGCGGGGCAGAATACGATGCCGGCGTCGGCGAGCTTGTCCAGGCGCTCATCAAGACCCTGGGGCAGCACGCGCTCGTCGGTCAGCAGCGTCTTGTCCATATCGACGGCGAGAATCTTAATGTTTCCGATATTGGCGTCCGATTCGTAAGTTTGCATAAAAATGCGCCTTTCGTTTCGAGATTGTTTCAGACGTTATAACCATCAACTAGTAGTCGAGCGTATTTTCGCAGGAATGGTGCGTATTTGCACCACGCTTCACAAAGTAATGAAAAAACTTTTCAGAAATTTGAATTTGTCGCTTGTGCTGCGGGCACTTTAGCGTAATATAGCGACCATCGAAAACGGAGACGGAAAACAACCGCTTACCGAGTAAAAGGTACCGTTTACGATATTTGAATTGCGCCCGGCGATACGTGAAAGGAGAGGCAGATGCAGTTCGTAAAGATCATCACCACTGCAGACAATGCCATCCGACGCCAGCGCGCAATTTCCCGACGACGATAACAATCGTCTCTGTCCGCATGGGGCGAATTGCCTCAACAGAGTCATTTTGAGGTCGTTGAGTCTTAGCACGACATAGCCGCATGTTTCTAGGGCATGCCTGTGATGCATTCTGCTGAATAACCTGATATTGCACGGTTTTTGACCTCAAGGTGACTTGCAACTGACCGATGTTCTAACTAGCTACCAAGGGCGAAAGGAAACAGCCATGAGCAAGGAAAAAGTCGTTCTCGCATATTCCGGTGGTCTTGATACATCCGTATGTGTCAAGTGGCTCCAGGACGAGAAGAATCTCGATGTCGTTTGTGTCTGCGGCAACGTGGGCCAGGAAGAGACCGGACTGGATGCCAAGAAGCAGAAGGCGCTCGACCTGGGCGTTCTCGATTGCCAGGTGCTCGACCTGCGCGACGAGTTCTCCGATGAGTTCCTGACCAAAGCCATCGCAGCAAACTCCATGTACGAGAACAAGTACCCGCTGCTCTCCGCCCTGTCTCGCCCGCTGCTTGCCAAGAAGCTTGTTGAGGTCGCCCACGAGTTTGGCGCGACCTACGTCGCCCACGGCTGCACCGGCAAGGGTAACGACCAGGTCCGTTTTGAGGCCGCCGTCAAGGCCCTCGACCCCGAGCTCAAGGTTATCGCCCCGGTTCGCGAGTGGGACCTGAAGTGCCGTCCCGACGAGGTCGCCTATGCCCACGCCCACAACGTGCCGGTTCCCGAGGGTGCCAACGACAACCCCTACTCCGTCGACGACAACCTGTGGGGTCGCGCCATCGAGTGCGGTCACCTGGAGGACCCTTGGAATGAGCCGCTCGATGACGCTTGGGTTATGACCAAGAACCCCGAGGACACGCCTGACACCCCGACCTATACCGAGATCGAGTTTGAGGCCGGCAAGCCTGTCGCCGTCGACGGCAAGAAGATGAAGCTCTCCGAGATCGTCATCGCCCTCAACAAGATTTCGGGCGACAACGGCTTTGGCCGTCTTGACCTGGTCGAGGATCGTCTGGTGGGCCTCAAGAGCCGCGAGTGCTATGAGGTTCCCGGCGCCCTGACGCTCATCACCGCCCACAAGGCGCTCGAGGACATCTGCGTCGAGGGCGACCTGCTCAAGACCAAGATCAAGCTCGAGCAGGATTGGGCCACCGCCGTGTACAACGGCCAGTGGTACAGCCCGCTCAAGAACGCGCTCGACGCCTTTATGGCCGACACCCAGAAGTTCGTGACCGGCACCGTCCGCTTGAAGTTCTTTAAGGGCAACTGCCATGTCGTCGGCCGCAAGAGCCCCTTCAGCCTCTACGACTACGGCCTGGCTACCTACGACCGCGACACCACGTTTGACGAGAAGGCCAGCGCCGGCTTTATCGAGATCGATACGCTGTCGCTCAAGACGTGGGCCAAGGTCCAGGGTCCCAGCTCTGCCGCTGCCCAGGCTTAAGTCTTCCTTTCCTTGGTATCCGCGCGGCCCATCCGCGTGATACATAACGGGCGCATGGGGTCCCTACCTTTCGTTATGCTTGCTGACACTTCTTAACATCGGTGGCCCCTACGTTCCGCCCGCATATATGATGCCGCGACTGCGGCTGAGTCCGAGCCCCGCCGGGGTTGTCCGGCGGGGCTCCTTCTATCAATTTGGCGGCTCTGCGCCTATATATATGAGGAGTATCCATTATGTTCAATGCTGTCGTGCATGCTTTGCTTGCCCTCGCGCCCGAGTTCGATGCTGCAAAGGTCGAGGAGGTCCCTATGAGCCTGAAGGCCTGGGTCGATGGTTCGCAGGGCAGTATTCGGAGGGAGACGTTGGGCGCCAAGTGCATGGTGCGTCACTTCTTTGCAAATTAGCTATATGCCCTCGCGCACGGCAGGGAGTGTGTAAAACTAGCGGTTGATAAATCGCTTTAGCGACAGGGCGCATTGCTTTGGGCGCTTGTTTTGGTATTTGGAGAAAGGAGACGGTTCCATGGCTCTTTGGGGCGGTCGTTTTGAGGCGGGCGTGGCCGAGGTCACGCAGGAGTTTGGCGCGTCGCTGCCGGTCGACAAGCATCTCTATAAGCAGGATATCGCTGGCTCTAAGGCGCATGCCAAGATGCTGGCCGCCCAAGGCATTATCAGTGCCGAGGACGAGCAGGCGATTGCCGAGGGCCTGACCGGGATCGAACAGGATATCGATGCCGGTAACTTTACCTTCGATATCAACGACGAGGACATCCATATGTCCATCGAGAGCGAGCTGACGCGTCGCATCGGCGAGGCCGGTAAGCGCTTGCATACCGGACGTTCGCGCAACGACCAGGTGGCGACCGACACGCGCCTGGGCGTCAAGGCACTGGCCAAGGAGCTCATGGAGGCCAATCTTGAGCTGCGCCATGTGCTGGTGGATGCGGCCAAGAAGTACGACAAGGTGATTCTGCCGGGCTACACGCATATGCAGCACGCTCAGCCCGTGCTGCTGTCGCATCATCTGCTGGCATATTCCTGGATGTTCGCGCGTGACTTTACGCGCCTGAAGGCCGCCTTTGATGCCGCCGACAACTGCCCGCTGGGCGCTGCCGCGCTTGCTGGTACGAGCTATCCGCTCGATCGCCAGATGACGGCTGCCGAACTTGGCTTTGCGGGCGTGATTCCTAACTCACTCGATGCTGTTTCCGACCGTGATTTCCTGCTCGATCTGCATTACGCCGGCTCCGTCACGGCGATGCACCTGTCGCGTCTTTCCGAGGAGATCGTGCTGTGGTCGAGCTCCGAATTTGGCTTTATCACGCTTTCAGACTCTTACTCCACCGGCTCGTCTATCATGCCGCAGAAGAAGAACCCCGACTTTGCCGAGCTTATCCGCGGCAAGAGCGGTCGCGTGTACGGCAACCTGGTGCAGTTGCTCGTGACCATGAAGGGCTTGCCGCTCGCCTATAACAAGGACTTGCAGGAGGACAAGGAGGGCGCGCTCGATACCGCCCATACGCTCATGCAGTGCCTGTCCGTTATGGCCGGAATGATTTCGACTTGGACCGTCAACGAGAATGCCATGGCGCGCGAGTGCGGCGTGGGGCACCTTGCCGCTACCGATGTTGCCGATTACCTGGCCAAGCGTGGTCTGCCGTTCCGCGAGGCACATGCCGTGGTGGGCCATCTGGTCCTGATGTGCGAGAAGCGCGGCTGCAATCTTGAGGACCTGCCGTTTGAGGTGTTCCAGGAGGCAAGCCCGCTTTTTGAGCGCGACATTACCGAGGCGCTCGATATCCCGTCGATTGTCGCCGCACGCACGACCGAGGGCGGCACCGCTCCTGCCGCCGTTGCCGTGCAGTTGCAGCGTGCCGAGGCACAGCTCGTGGCCGACGAGGGTGTGTTTGGGTCGCTGACCAAGGTCGTTGAAATGGGTCACGGGGCAAAGTAAGGTTTTGGCTGAAGCGGCTTTGGCCATTTATTGATAAATCGTTTTCGCTTTACGGGCGCCTGCTGATGTGGGCGTCCGTATTTTGTTGCCCTGGGGGAGGAGCTTGTCGAGAACTTCTGTAGGACCTTTGGGCAGGTTGTGAAGGGGGTACGTTCGCGGGTGGCAACCGACCGTCCGCTCGGTTCGGTGCGGTTGATGGGCGGTCGGATGGTACTCTAATCGGGCTTCGAAACAGAAGTGACACATATGGAGCGCTTTAATAAATTGCAGCGTTTCAATAAACAGCTTTTTGTTTAACTGCAGCTAAAACTCTGTTACGATGCAGTCCAGGCGGGTGCCGGAATGGGACTTGGGCACGCGCGAACCTACTTGAAAGGCTACCTTATGGCTATCGAGAAGACCTTCATCATGATTAAGCCCGACGCCGTGCGCGACCGTAAGATCGGCGAGATCGTTGCTCGCATTGAGCGCAGCGGCCTTGTCATCGAGCGCATGGAGATGACCACGCTCGAGCGCGCTACCGTCGAGGAGCACTACGCCCATCTGGCCGACAAGCCCTTCTTTGGCGGTCTCTGCGACTTTATGACGAGCGGTCCGGTCGTCAAGATGGTCGTTTCCGGTCTCTCCGCTGTCTCCAAGATGCGCACCCTCATGGGCGCCACCAACCCGCTTGACGCTGCCCCCGGCACCATTCGCGGCGACTTCGCTGTCGATGTTAACGCCAACGTGATCCACGGCTCCGACTGCCTGGAGAACGCCGAGATCGAGATCAAGCGCTTCTTTGGCTAAACCAGCTTTGACTCCTTAAAGCTGTTAGCGTGTGGCTTGGGCGCCGCGGAATTCCATCCGCGGCGCTCTTTTTATTTCAGTAGACTTTTGTTAAATGCCCACAAATCTACTAAAGAGCCCCCGTCCGGACGTTTCTTTCGGGCGGGGGCTGGCGTTAGTGTATGGCTTTGTAAGTCTTTAGGCTTCGTCGACGACCTTGAGGCCACGCGTGTGGTCGATCTCGTTGAGGAGATTGACGCGACGCTCGTGGCGACCACCCTCGAACTCGGCGTCGAGCCACTCGTCGACAATCATCTTGGCGAGTTCAGATCCCACGACGCGGGCGCCAAAGGCAAGCACGTTGGTGTTGTTGTGCATGCGGGAGAGCTTGGCGCTGAAGGGCTCGGAGCACACGACGGCGCGTACGCCCTCGACCTTGTTGGCGGCCAGGCTGATACCGACGCCGGTACCGCAGATCAGGATACCCAGATCGACGTCACCGTTGGCAACGGCCTTACCCACCTTGTAGCCGGCGATGGGGTAGTCAAAGCTCTCGGAGGTGTCGGTGCCAAAGTTCACGACCTCGCAGCCGCGCTCCTTCAGGTGCTCGGAAATGATGTTCTTGAGCTCGACGGCGGCGTGGTCGTTACCGATACCGATCTTCATGGATGGTTCCTCTCTGGTCTGTGCGGCGCAAATGCTAAAGGTGTTTACCGCGTTCGACTGCATAATAGCGCGACTTTTGCGTAAACGCTCGAGCGTTTTTTGGTCAAACGCTTTAGCAGGCAACGAGACTTGCTTCTCGTGAATGAATGTCGTCAGTTTGCGCTTGAGCGCCGTCTGCCGGAACCATGGTTGCGGTTTTTGATGCATTGTTATCAAATAAAGGAGGTAACTTTTTTGAGAGCCCAGCCCGTTATGCAAGCAGGAGATACCTATGCCTACCGATTCCATCCGTGATGCCGCGTTTTGCGATGTTTTGAACCGCGAACTTGTCTGTGCACTCGGCTGCACCGAGCCCATTGCCGTTGCCTATGCAGCGGCGCTGGCGAGCCAGACGCTCGGTTGCGAGCCCGATCATATGGATGTTGCCTGCTCGGGCAACATCATCAAGAACGTCAAGAGCGTGACCGTGCCCAACTCGGGCGGAATGCATGGTATTGAAGCCGCGGCCGTGCTGGGTGCCGTGGGCGGCGACGCCAAGAGCGCGCTCGAGGTGCTCGAGAGCGTCGATGACGCGGACCGCGCCCGCGTGGCCGAGCTGCTTGCCGATGCGGACTACTGCGATGTGTCGCTTGTCGAGGGTGTGCCCAACCTCTACATCAAGGTGACTGCGACGGCCGGGGGCCATACCGCGGTCGTCGAGATTACCGATCACCACACTAATGTCACGTGCCATACGCTCGACGGTATTCCGGTATGCGGTAAGTCGGCGGGGGAGTGCGCCGCCTGCGCCGAGCGCGTGGTGGCTGATCGTGCGGCAGATAACGCCGACACGCCCATGTCGATCGAGACCATCATCGACTTTATCGAGGACGGTGACATTGAGGACGCCCGCGCTGCCGTTGAGCGTCAGATTGAGCTGAATGGCGCGATCAGTGCTGAGGGCCTCGCGCATGCTTGGGGCGCCGAGGTGGGCCGTACGCTGCTGGGTGCTCGTGCCGATGACGTCGCTTGCCGCGCCCGTGCCCGTGCGGCCGCCGGGTCCGACGCCCGCATGAACGGTTGCGCGCTGCCGGTCGCCATTGTGTGCGGCTCGGGCAATCAGGGCATTACCTGCGCATTGCCCGTCATGGAGTATGCCGAGTACCTGCGTTGCGACCACGAGCGCCTGGTGCGCGCCGTGATGCTGTCCGATCTTATCGCCGTGCATATCAAGAGCTATATTGGTGCGCTCTCGGCGTTTTGCGGTGCTATTTGCGCTGCGTGCGGCGCCGGCGCTGCGATTACCTGGCTGTGCGGTGGCACGCGCGAACAGATTGGCGCGACGGTCTCGAATACGCTTGGCAACGTGGGCGGCATCGTGTGCGACGGCGCCAAGGCGAGCTGTGCCGCCAAGATCTCGGCTGCCGTCGATGCGGCGATTCTGGGCCACGATATGGCCATGCAAGGCCGCGGCTTCCGCGCCGGCGAGGGCCTGATCCAAGATACCGTTGAGCAGACGATCGCCAGTATGGGCTACGTAGGCCGCGTGGGCATGAAGGACACCGACGTCGAGATCCTCAACATCATGATCGGCAAAACCCAGGTGTGCTAGTTACGCGGTTTTACCAAACCGCGTAACCAGTTGACGCTGCAAACGCCCCTAAGCGGCAATCTGCCTTTCAATCGTCGGGCATGGCCAGAAGGCCTATGCCCTCCTCTTTCAAGGCACATTGCTCGCTTAGGGGCATTTTCGCTGACTTGTGCTCAACCTGCGGCGATATTTGGTTTGGAGCAAGGGGTCCTACGACAGTTCGTCGGCTACTTGGTGTTCGTAGAAGGCTTCTACTACGGCGTTAAAGTCGCGGGCGAAGTCTTCCATGGTTCCGCGCCAGGTGGCTCGGCTGGGCTTGCCCTGGCCCACAAAGGCGGTTTGGATGCCACAATCGGGGGACGGGAAGTCGCGCTTGGGATCGTTGCCCACCATAAGGACCTCGTGCGGCTTGAGCCCCATCACCTGAAGCTGTTCAAGATAATAGGTGGCATCGGGCTTGCAGCGGGTGGTGTTTCCCATGTGCGTGACGAGCTCAAAGGGGGCGTCGGCCAGGTCGCCCCAGCCCATGCGGCACTCGATGGCCCCCTGCGGAAAGCTGGGGTTGGTAAAGAGCGCGCAGCGCAGCCCTGCGTCCTGTACGGCCTGGAGCGCGGCGTGCGCGCCCGGCATGGCGCGAGCGTTAATGACATCGTCGTTCTTGTATGGAAGAACTTCACGGTCGTAGAAGGTAAACGCCTCGTAGATGAGGGGATCGGAGAGGCAGATGCCGCATCGGCGCTCGACCTCGGCGCGGTAAAACTCAAGATTGGTGCGATTGTCCGTGCTGCTTCGGCGATTGGCGTTGAGGTCGACCAAGATGGTGCCGAGGCGCGCCATCGTGCCACCGCGGCTGCGGCGACCGATATCCGCGAGCATCGACGAGACATCCTTAAAATAGCGAAGGATGAACGCGTTGAGGTTGATGCTAAGAAGCGTCTCGTTCATATCGAAAACGACTGCTTTGAGCACGCGGGCACCTTTCTCGAAAAGTCGTTCCAGAATCGTTGGCTCCGGATACTTTACCCCAAAGCTGTATGCCTGACTGTCTATCGTCAACTTATGGAGACGGTCGTCCACAAGATTGCGAAAAAGGGTTGATTTTCAATCTCAACGCAACAGCTTGAACGGACCCCGCGTTTCCGCAGCT
>NZ_JADNDZ010000022.1 GCF_015552075.1 Collinsella aerofaciens | reverse complement strand
AAGACGGAAAGCACATTAAGTGCTTTCCTTTGCGTGCGGAACTCGCGATAAACTTAATTACGCGCCGCTCCCCGCCCACGCCGGGCAAACGTCATTGGACTTATCACTGACGTGAAGTGGACGCTTGTATATCGTCTGCTAGCTTGGCACGGTACAATGCTTTCAGATTTCAATTTATAAATTAGTGGGGTTAATTCATGGCAGAATCTCGTGCGGAGCGTAGGGCTCGTCGTGCTTTGGTGGAGGCGGCTGAGGGGCCGAAGGAGGAGAAATCTTCTACGAAATCCAATTCTTCTAAAGCTGCAAAAAGCAAGTCGACCAAAAGCAAAGCTAAGGCCAAGCGTTCTGGCTCTCGTCGGGGCGGGGATAAAGCGCCTCAGACTCGTTCCACTGGCTCGCACAAGAATCCGGTTTCGCCTGCGCGGAAGGCTGTGGATCCCAAATCGCCTTGTTCCATCATGCGGGCTTGTGGTGGGTGCACGGCGCTCAATCGTCCTTATAAAAAGCAGTTGGCAGCTAAGCAGGCTGCTATGGAGGAGCTTTTTGCTTCGCTCTGTGAGCGTGAGGGTATCGCCGTTGATCCTATTCGCGGTATGGGCGTCACCCTGGGCGACCCGGGTAAATATCCTGCGCCGCGTGGCTTTCGTCATAAGGCCGCCACTCCCTTTGCCCCCGGTAAGGAGGGCGCTGTCCGTTGCGGTTTCTTTGAGCGCGGCACGCACAGAATCGTTGCCGTACCCGAGTGTCCTGTCGAGGCGCCAGGTGCCCGTCAGATTCTCAACGGCATCGCACGCGAAGCTGAGCGGCTGCATATTCCCGCGTTTAATGAGGACAAGCATCTTGGTCTGCTTCGCTATGCCGTCGTCCGCTGCGGTTGGCGTACCGACCAAGTCATGGTTACGCTCGTGACCGCCCAGCGCGACTTACCGCATGCGCAGGAGTTCTTTGAGGCCGTCGCGGCGCTCAATCCGCATATCGTCACCGTTGCCCAAAATATCAATGGCCGTCCCGGTAACGCCATCTTGGGTGAGGAGACTCGTATCGTCTATGGCGCCGAGTGCATGCGCGACCAGCTGCTCGGTTGCGAATTCGATATCTCCCCTACCGCGTTCTATCAGACCAATCCGCAGCAGACCGAGCTGCTCTATCAGCTCGCGATTGACGGCATGGACCTGCAGCAGGGTGACATTCTTATGGACGCTTACTGCGGCAGCGGCACCATCGGTCTGTGCGCCGCGAAGGATGCCCAGGACAGAGGTGTCGGCATTATGTTGCTCGGCGTGGAGCGCAACCCGGCGGGCATTGCCGACGCACGTCGCAATGCCGAACTCAACGGCCTCACCCGCAGCGCTTGGTTTATGGCCGACGACGCCACCGACTACATCCTAGATGCCGCCGATAACAGCGAGCGCGTCGACGTCCTTTCCATCGACCCGCCGCGCGCCGGCTCTACCCCCGAGTTCCTCGAGGCCGCCTGCGCACTTAAGCCGCGTCGCATCACTTATATCAGCTGCAACCCCGTGACCCAAGAGCGCGACCTGCACCACCTCCTCGACGGAGGCTATCGCCTGCTCAAGATCACGCCGGTCGACATGTTCCCCCACACCGACCACACCGAGACCGTCGCGGTCCTCGAGCGCCGCTAACCCACCGGCACAAGAAAGGGGGCGGCCCGTCTGGACCGCCCCCCTTTCGTTGGACATATGAGTCTCGTTACATCCCCTTGCGCAGGTCGCACACACCGGCTGCCGCCATCTCGCGCAGCAGCGTCTCGCGGTCACGCGTCACAATCAAATCCAGCGGGAAGTGAATCTCGTCGAGCAACTTGCGGGCATGGTCAAGCTTGCCAATGGCCATGCCAATGTGGGCATCGGTCGAAACGCCAATGCCCACGCCCAGCTCGGCGCAACGCTCGGCAATCTTGCGGCATGCGGCCCAATGCTCAGTGTCGGCACCGTGCTCAAGACTATGGTTGTTGATCTCGATAATCTTGTGCTTCGCCTTAGCCGCCAACAGCACCTCATCGATATCGAACGGCACGCCCGAGCGCCCCGTATGCCCCAGCATGAACACCTTGGGGTGCTCCAGGGCATTGATGTACATCTGGGTCGTTTGGGCGAGCGTCGCACCTTCAGCAATCTGCGGATTATGCACGCTTGCAACCAAATAATCCAAATTGCGCGTCACCAATTCGAACAGCGAATGCTGGTGACTGTACGAATCGCCGGCAATATCGAGCGAAACGGGAATGTCCTCGCCAAACAAGCTTCCGTCCAGCGAAACGATATCGGCCTCGGCGCCGCGCAGCACCAGCACACCGCTCCAAATGCGTGGCCAGATATCCTGGTTAATAAAGAACTGGAAACTGCGCAGGTCATTGGGGCAAGGCGTAACCATCGAGCTTAAATGATCGGCAGATCCAAGTACCTGCAGACCACGCTCTGCCGCCCAGTACACATTCTCCTCAATGGTCGAATATGCATGCGCAGAGAATATCGTGTGGGTATGAATGTCACAAGAAAGCAGGTAGGGCATCGGGTCTCCTTATCCGGTATGGCCGTCGCGTATATTCATTGTACGCATAGCATTCGATGGTCGTAAAACCGCTCCATCCCAACGACACAACGTCCATGACAACGGGGTCTGGCTTAAAACCAAACCCCGTTTCACGTAAAACATTGTAAGCAGAGCGCTTTACTTTTGACGATACTCGTCGGCCAGCTGCTTCCAGGCGGGCAGCGAGTTGACGATAGTCTCGTAGCTCACGCAGTAGCCCAAGCGGAACCAGCCCGGCATGCCGAAGCTGTCCGAGGGCACTGCGAGCAGTTCGCACTTCTTCGCGCGCTCGCAGAAGGCGTTCGCATCGGGCTCCAGCGCTTTCACCCATAGGTAGAACGCGCCATCCGGCTCAACATAGGTGTAGCCATACTCCGCTAGCGCATCGGTAAGCGCCGTGCGGTTGCGTGCATAGGCCTCAACGTCACTCGGCTCATCGATGCAGTCGATAATGACGCGCTGGAAGAGCGCCGGCGCGCAGACGAAGCCCAGCGTACGGGCGGCGCCGGCAACAGCCGGCATCAGACGCGCAGCCTGCGGATTGGTGTTGGGAACCAAGATCCAGCCCACGCGCTCGCCCGGCAGCGAAAGCGACTTGGAATACGAGTAGCACACGATGGTGTGCTCGTAGATCGAAGGCACCCAAGGCACCTCGGCGCCATAGACAATCTCGCGATACGGCTCGTCCGAGATAAGCGTGATCGGGTTCTCGGGATCGCGCTGAGCGTTGGCCTCGCGCAGAACATTGGCCAGTCGCGTCAGCGTGTCGCGCGTATATACGGCACCGGTCGGATTGTTGGGCGAGTCGATGATGACGGCTGTCGTCTTATCGGTAATCGCCTTGAGCACGTTGTCCACGCTCAGCTGGAACGTATCTTCATCGGCGAGCGCCTCGACACACGTACAACCAGCCTTCTCAATCCAAACGCGATACTCCGGAAAGTACGGGGCGATAACAATAACCTCGTCGCCCGGATTCGTAACGGCATTGAGCGTACAGGTGAGCGAAGCCGCGGCGCCCACCGTCATAAAGACGTCCTTGCCCTCATAGCTCGTACCGAAGCGACGGTTGAGCGACTCAGCAACGGCGGTACGGCACTGCGGTAGGCCCGGTGCGGGAGTGTAGCCGTGCAGCTGGTCACTGGGCAGTTCAAGCGCCTTTTTGATGGACTCCGCGACGGCAGCGGGTGCCGGAACGCTCGGGTTGCCCAGCGAGAAATCGAACACGTTTTCCGCGCCGATTTGCGCCTTGCGCTCAAGGCCATAGCTAAAAATCTCGCGGATGATGGAGCTCTCTGCACCGCGAGCATACATAGTTTCGTTAATCATCTGTTCCCCTTTCGCATAGGCGCTATTGTACGCTTTAGTCGGGAAAAGCGCCGCAGCAATGTTGATTGGGGACAGACTTAAATGCGTGAAAACGCTCATTTAAGTCTGTCCCCAATCAACAGATGGCCCCATATCGCTCAAAAGAAAAGCCTCCGCAGGTTTCCCCGCGGAGGCTTTCACCACAAAGACTATTTGTCGTCGTCGGTGTCGGCACCGGCATTGACGGCACGGTCATCATCGGCAATCTCGGATGTGGCTTCGGCATCCTCCTGCATAGCCGCCTGCGCAAATGCCGCGGCATCAGCCGCCAGCTCCTCCTCGCTCATGCGAGGCGCACGCTTCTTGGTCGGCATGCCGGCCGCCTTAGCGTTGCGCTCCTCCTTGGCCGCCAGGATATCGCCCTCGCGCTCAAGGTAGGCGTCCCACTCGTTGTCGAGCAGGGCGTTCACGGCATCGCCCTCGACGGTCTCGCGCTCAAGCAGCACCTTCGCCATCAGATCGAGCTGATCGCGACGGGCATCCAGGATCTCGACAGCGCGGCGATGAGCCTCGCGCATGATGCGCTGAACCTCGATGTCGATGCGACGCGCCGTCTCCTCCGAGTAATCCTGGTGATCGGCGTAATCGCGACCAAGGAACACCTGATGCTGTGCCTCGCCAAACACCTGCGTTCCAAGTTCCTCGCTCATGCCCAGGCGCGTGACCATCTCGCGCGCCATCTTGGTCGCGCGCTCCAGATCGTTGCTCGCGCCCGACGTGATGTCGTCGCACATGAGCTCCTCGGCAACGCGGCCACCCAAGAACACGGCGAGCTCGTCGAGCATCTCGTTCTTGGTCTTGAGGAAGTGGTCCTCCTGCGGAAGCTGCAGCGTGTAGCCCAGCGCCTGACCGCGGCTGACGATCGAAATCTTGTGAACCGAATCGGAATGCTCCAGGATGTGGCCCACCAGGGCGTGACCGCTCTCGTGGTAGGCAATCGTGGTGCGCTCGGCCTCGGTCATCACGCGACCCTTGCGCTGCGGACCGGCAATCACGCGCTCCATCGACTCCTCGACCTCGTCCATCGAGATTACGGAACGATGGCGGCGGGCAGCAAGCAGCGCAGACTCGTTGAGCAGATTTGCCAGATCGGCGCCGGTGAAGCCAACGGTCATCTGGGCGAGCTTCTCAAACTTCACATCCTCGTCCATCGGCTTGTTCTCGGCATGCACGCGCAAGATCTGCTCGCGGCCCTTCACATCCGGACGGTCGACCGTGACCTGACGGTCAAAACGACCGGGACGCAGCAATGCCGGATCCAAGATGTCAGGACGGTTGGTCGCAGCGATCAGGATGACCGACTCGCTCTCCTCAAAACCGTCCATCTCGACCAGCAGCTGATTGAGCGTCTGCTCGCGCTCGTCGTGACCGCCGCCCAAGCCAGCTCCGCGCTGACGTCCCACGGCATCGATCTCATCGATGAAGATGATCGACGGGGCCTGGGACTTGGCCTCCTTAAAGAGGTCACGCACACGGCTGGCGCCGACACCCACGAACATCTCGACAAAGTCGGAACCCGAGATACTAAAGAACGGCACGCCCGCCTCGCCGGCAACGGCCTTGGCCAGCAGCGTTTTACCGGTACCCGGAGGGCCCACCAGCAACACGCCACGCGGAATCTTGGCGCCCAGCTTGCGATAGCAATCCGGATCGCTCAAAAAGTCACGGATCTCCTCGAGCTCCTCGACCGCCTCGTCCACGCCGGCAACGTCTTCAAACTTGACCTTGGGGCGCGTGGCCTCGTTGGTCTTGGCGTTGGTCTTGCCAAACTGCATGTTCCTGTTGTTGGCGCCCATCATCTGGCGCATAAAGTAGAACATGATGGCGATCAGGGCGATCGTCGGAAGCACGCTCATCGCCAAGTCGCCCCAAAAATCGGGGTCATTGGTGTTGACGATGTACTTAGTATCGGGGTGCTCCGCCATAAGCTCGGCAAGCGAATCGGAGCCGACATAGGTCGAGGAGAAGCTCTTGAGCTCGCTCGTATCGCCCTTGTCCTTCTTCGTCTTCCAGTAATGACCCGTCACGCTTCCGTCTTGAACCGTATAGGTCAGATCTTCGACGCGATCCTGCTTGATGGCGTTGACCATCTCGCTCGTCGCGAGCTTTACGGTATTGCTGGAATTGGCAAAGCCGGAGCCCATGTTAAAGAAGGCGTAGCCCAGAAGCGCGCAAGCCAAAATAAAATACAGCCAGCCCGTACGCGTGGGCTTCTTGCCTCCGGGCATCCCCGGGATCTTAGGCTCCCGGGGAGTCTGGGAATTGTTATCGTTACGGTCGTCGGGCATCTTACGAATAAACCTCCGGTTTCAAAATGCCCAGATACGGAAGGTTACGATAGCGCTCGGCATAGTCGAGGCCGTAGCCCACCACAAAGGCATCGGGGCAATGGGTTCCAACATACTTGGGCGTGATGGCCGAGGTACGGTCCTCAACGTCCTTCCACAGGAAGGCAGCGACCTCCAGAGAAGCGGGCTTGCGGCTCTCGAGGTTCTTCATCAGATACTTGAGCGTCAGGCCCGAGTCCAGAATGTCCTCGACGATCAGCACGTCGCGACCGCGGATGTCGATATCCAGGTCCTTAATGATACGCACGATACCCGAGGACTTCACACCGTCGCCATAGCTCGAAACAGCCATGAAATCGATGTTGGTCGGCAGCTCGATCTTGCGCATCAGGTCGCCCATAAAGACCACGGCGCCGCGCAGGACCGCAATCAGCACCAGATCCTTACCCGCGTAGTCGCGAGTAATCTGCTCGCCTAGGCGAGAGACGATACCGTCGATATCCTCCTGCGTAAACAGAACCTTCTCGATATCCGGATGTTGAGAAGCCATGACAACCCTTTCTTGTGCTTATCGCCCACACACCGCCGTATGGACGCGAGCTTCACATTCTAGCAGCGCACGGGGTATATTTTCCAGCCCGTACGCCATCAGCGCGGGAATACCGTCAACGTCGCACAGAATAGCTGACGCGGGACGCTATTCCGCATCGACCACACGAAGCAGATGCGCCACGCGCGTTGCGGCCGTGCATTTAAAACGCTCGTCCGCGCGAACGCCTGCGACCCATACCACGGCACCTCCCGGAGCCGTTCTCACCACAGGAACGCCTGCGCGCTCAGAAACGGGAATACGAGCCTCGTTGAGCAGGTCGGACACCTTCTTACTTCGCCCACTCATGCCCAACGGACACATCACATCCCCCGGCACGGGACCGTCTACCCACAGACGCGCCAAACGCGCCTCGGCGGGAATCTCCCCGCGCGAGCCGGCGAGCATCCGTTCGCTATCGCGATCGGCAAAGCCCAGCGTCGCGGCATCCACCATAGCGGCCACCCCTCCGGCACCCGCGAGTTCACGGGCACGGCGCACAATATCGCACCCCGGCTCGACGGCCATCGTCTCTGCCACCAGGATGCGGCCCGCCCCCAGCGGCAATCGACCGGGAATGGTGACCCAATCGGCAACTAACCCCTCGCGCGCCGCCGGGGCCTTGAATGACAGCATGCCAAACTCCACGCGCGCATCGATTCCCGCCGGCAGCGTGACCGAACCCGAGCCTTCGGCGACACAGGCGAGCACGCGCTCCACATGCCGCATCTCCGGGCGAGCGTCGGGGTCGATACGCTTAATTGCCAGTCGCACCATGCGTCGAGCAATCACCACCTCGGCCGCGGCCAGTCGGCGAGCGTCAAGGACCAGTGCACCCGCCGCCTCCTTACGCAGGCAGCTTCGAAACGCCTGCGCGGAAAGCTGGGAAAGAAAGGCGTCCTCATCGCCTAAGATCTCGCAGGCGGCGCCAATCGTCTTACAGACGCTCGCGTTGCGCTGCGCCACCACCGGCATCACCCGATGGCGCACGTAGTTACGCAAGTACGACACGTCCTCGTTGCTCTCGTCCTCTCGCCACGGCTGACCATGCACCTGCAGATAGCCCACGAGCTCATCATGAGTCAAGTCGAGCAAGGGCCGCACCACGATATTCCTCCGGCGAGGAATGCTCGATAGGCCAGCGGGCCCCGAACCCTTAATCGCGTTCATCAAAAACGTTTCCGCGCGATCCGAAGACGTGTGCGCGGTGCAGATACGAGCCGCCGTTCGCGGTGCCCCCGTCTGGGCGCAGAGCTCGCGAACATACCTCCGCGCCGCGGCATAGCGTACCTCGCGGGCAGCCGCCTCGATATTGCCCGATTCATCATCAAAATAGGCATGCTCAACACACAGCGGTAGACCATATTGCGCGCATAGGCCGCGCACAAAGGCCTCGTCGCCATCGGATGCCTCGCCGCGCAGATGATGGTTCACATGCAGCACGTGCAGTCGCTCGCGCGCGATGGGGGCTACACCGCGCCCATCCAGAATATCCAACTTTGATGTGCACGCCATAAGGAGCAAAGCCGTCGAGTCCGCACCACCTGATACCATGAGCACCACGGGGGCAGCCGTCTGCCGCATTGCCAGGGCTTTATCATCAGCCCGCGATGCAGCATGATGTCCGTAATGCTGAGATACCGTTGGCATTTGCTTCCTCCTCTATTCGTTCGCACCCATTGTATCCTTTGGAATCTTATGTCTCGTCTGCACCTTCATATCCTTGGCAGCGGCTCAAAAGGCAACTGTGCGCTCATCGAAGCCCCCCGGGGGCTCATTATGGTCGATGACGGACTGTCTCGCCGCGAGACATTAAAGCGCATGGCAGAACTGGGGCTCTCGACAGACAACGTCTCGGCTCTTCTCATTACTCATGAGCATAGCGATCACATCAAGGGCCTCGATGTCTGGTGCAAGCACTGGCACGGCCCCCTCTTTGCCAGCAGGGGCACACTTTCGAGCAAAGAAAGTCTTTCGCATCTGCCTGTCGAGGAATTCGATCCCGGTGACACCCTATCCATTGCCGGCATCCAGGTGCAAACCTACTCAACATCACACGATGTCATCAATCCTGTCGGCTATCGATTCAATGCTCTCGATGATTCAATCGGCTTTGCCACCGACACCGGAGAACTATCGAGCCAAGCCATGAACACCCTCAAAGATTGTCGAGTCCTTGCGCTCGAAAGCAACCACGATGTGACCATGCTGCGCGAGGGAGAATATCCCCGCTTTCTTCAGGAGCGCATCCTGTCTGCAAGGGGACACCTCTCCAACGACCAAGCCGCCGAAGCCGCGCGCGAACTTGTTACCGATCGCACCGAACAGCTCATTGCCATGCATATCAGCCAAGATAACAATCGTCCGAGCCTTACCGTCAAAAGCTATGCCAAAGCTCTAGCCGCAACCCTGGATGACGAGGTCGGCAGCTCCGCCACCCTTCTCCAAGGATCACGAAAACTCTCGATATGCCCCGCAAGCCAGTATCGGCCAGCAACCATTCAATAGGCTTTCCTAGACAGCAAAAGGGGCCGGGAATCGCTTCCCAGCCCCTTTTGTTATCTTTTAATAGCGCAGAACACCAACGAAGTTAGTCGATGGAGATCTTCGTAACGTTCTTCTTCTCAACGATCTTGGGAACCGTAACGGTCAGGATGCCGTCAGCGTACTTAGCCGAGAGGCCCTCGCTCGAAGCGTCCTTAAGATACACGCCACGCGTCGCGCTGTACGAGCTGAACTCCTTTTGCAGGAAGTTCTTGCCCTCGTTCTCCTCGTCTTCCTCGACATTCACGCTAATGGACAGACGGCCCTCGTTAAGCTCGACATCGATATCGTCCTTGGCGACGCCGGTCAGATAAGCCTTGACCTCATAGCCATCGCCCTTATCCTCAACGTCAACGGGGAACGCCTTAGAGGCAATCGAGTTGTTCGCTAGGTCGCTCATATCATCAAACAGATCGAACAGCGAGCTTGCAGAGGGACGAACGCCAAAAACCGAACGATAAGGAACCATGCTTGCCATGTTTACCACTCCTTTATAGGACTGCCGAGTCATCTTCTAGGTGACTGGGACTTCTTTTGACGCTCTTATATATGCCCACCCAGTGCTCATATATACATCGACTATAAAGTTTTTTGAGTCCACTACTATAAGCATATCTAAGTGTGTATGACTCAGGTTTTAGGAAGGTTAAGGTTCTTTGAACCAGAGCTTAAATAACGAGTATGTCCACAGCTACAAATAACAAGGGGCTTACAATGAGCGCGTATACGTTGTTGGAAACGAGCTAAAGGGCATCATGGACGACCAAAACCAGAACAATATGTTTATGCCGACGCAGGGGGAAGATACTTCCGCGCAGCCACCACGGTTCCATCGCCCCCACATCTCGCAAGAGCCCATTAATGATGCAGAGCCCGAGTATGTTACGAGAAATCGATATCAAACGCTCGAGGATGCCCAGACGGGACGTAAGCATATGGGCGTCGCATCGAGCGATCCCGTATATCTGAAAGATGCACCGTTATCAAAAAACAGCGCGATCAATGACGTCCCGACGAAAACGCCCAAAACTCGACAGCAAAGAGGTCCTCGACCTAAGCAAACCTTAACGCATTCGGCTCGTTATCTCGAGACGCCAAAACAAGGGAAAACGATCTTCGTATCGTCAAGTAAACGACGTAAGCAACATCGACTGACAATTCTGCTTTTGATCATTGTGGTCATAGCAATTGCCCTTGTGATTCGATTTATTGTCTTTAAATAATAGCTCATTACCCATAAGCCCAACCGGGTTACAGGTGAAATGCAACTATATTGTGAAGTGTTAACGCAAAAAAGGGGGAGGCCGCGAGGCCTCCCCCTTTTTCAATCTCGATGACGGCTCGGTGCCGTCCACCGGTCAGCGGCGCCCTGGCCTCCCACGGGCTG
>NZ_JADNDZ010000021.1 GCF_015552075.1 Collinsella aerofaciens | reverse complement strand
AGAGCAGGGGACTCTTAATCCCAAGGTCCAGGGTTCGACCCCCTGACGGCCCACCCAAAGATTGTTAAAGCGACCGGCCCAGGCTGGTCGCTTTTTTGTTGACCTCGCATGGGGTCGAACCCGTCGGGGCGCGGAGCTGAGGAAATGCGTAAGCATTTGCCAACGCAGTGCGCAAGGCGCCTTGGCGCCGCAGCGGTCGCCTGCGCAGCAGGCTGACCCCCTGAGGGCCCGCCAAAGCAAGTTAAGACGGTCAACGAAAGTTGGCCGTCTTTTTTGCTGACCTCGCATGGGGTCGAACCCGTCGGTGCACAGCTGCTTTCACAGATCGAGCCTACCCTGGGGATCGGTAAAACCGTCAGTACCCTCCTTGAGTTTCTTCTCGTCTGCCTTCACACGACGCTCGAGCTTTTTTGTATCCTCGGCAGGCGGTAGGTTCTCGGGGACAATTCCGCGGTCGATGAGGCTGCCACGCACGCTTGTGTTGTTCTCGACGTGCTCTTGCTTGATCTGGTCCAGACCGTACAGGTCGTGTTCCTCGGCGTTGAAGGCCGTCATCGAGTTCGTAAGGTCCTTTGCTTTGATGAGGACATCGGCTAACCTGTCCGCCAATGCCGCGCTCTTGGGTACGCCGAGCTGCTGCTTCATTTCCGCCGTGCTTCTGCCGCCGAATAACGCTTCATCGCCCTTCGACTTGATGATCGCGAATCCTTTGGAGTCAACGCCGCGTTTGAACGCAATACCCGAGAGCTGTTTCTTTGAATCGGATAGCGAGTGGCGCGCCTGCAAGCGCTGAATCTCTGCGAAGCGCTGCTCTATGAGCTCTTGGCGGCGCGTCTGGACGGCAAAGTATGCCTGCGCGAGCGCGATCTCCGGCTTGTTTGGATCTCCGTTTTGGGCGATTAAATAGCATGCGTAGCGCGTAAGTTTGTAGTCTTTAACCGCGCGAGCGGCGACACCGGCAGTTACCATTTTCATGGTGTCACGAAAATGGGAATCAACTGGAGTTTTGTTTGTTTCGCACGAGACTTTTGCCCTCTTAACAACTTCGGCGAAGTTCTCCCATCGAGTGTACCCCATGGGTTCCATTAAATCGCGTGCGAGCCAATATTCAACGCCGTCTTCCACATTGGCGTAGCTATCAAGTTCGACACGCCACTTCTCGATATCTCTACTGTCCATATCTCCTCCTCGCTGGTCTATTGTCTATGCGGACTTTGCCCACTCTGTATTCAGAATAAGGATACGCTGCCGTGCGGACACGAATGGGCCCGTGCTGCTTCGAGCTCACGGGGCCCATGGATATCGATTGGTTGTGTTCTGCTTTAGATAGGTGTCCGGTTTAATCCGCTCGATAGTGCGACCCGAGACTTTCAGTTCGCTTGCGCATGGCTTTGACCATTTCCTGTGCTAGTCGAATCCGCGACTGTAGGCGGGCGAGGGCTGCGATCTCGCTGTCATCGGTATGCGGCTTGCTCAGCGCCATGGCCTTGTCTTGCAGGCTTTCAAGCTGTTGCAGGGCCTCGGATAGGCCTGTTTCGGTCCTGTTGATCATGCAAAAGGTGCTCATCGTGTGCCTAAGGCTGTGTGTCAGGCGTTCGGCATCTGTTGCGGCGATGCCGTAGTGGGGGAGGGCGCTATCCGCCTTCAGCGCTGCCTCAGGCTCTTTCTGTGCTGCAAGGGCTGCCGATGCGCCTGCGATGCGTCCGAATACGATGCCGTTGGCGCTTGACAAGCCACCAATGCGGTCGGCGCCGTGCATGCCGCCTGTCGCCTCGCCGCAAGCGTAGAGGCCCTCAACGCCCGTGTGCGCGGTCTTATCGATCTTGATGCCGCCGTTAGCGGCGTGGGCATACATCGCAACGCGCATCTCGTCGGTCGGCGCGATGCCGTGCTCGTCTTGCAGCCAGGTGGCAAAGGTCTGCACAAACTCTGGGACATCCTCGCGGGGGAAGTCGTAGCGGAGCGCCAGGCCTTCGGCGCCTGCCTGATCGATGGCAAGATCGATAGCGCGGGAGGCCAAGCGTGACGTGAAGGGACCATATCCAGAGCGCTGCTCGAGCAGGTCGTCCAGCTTGTCGTCGGCAATATCTACCGGCTGGTCTACGTGCACGTAGCGCCAGGTTTTCTCATTGAAGACCAAGTTACGCCTGGGCTCGATGAAGCCGGGCATCATCTGCATGAACTCTATATTAGTAAGTGTTGCGCCGTGCGCCAGCGCGATGGCCTGCGAGGAACTGAGCACATCAGCCGACGTAAGGCTGCGCTCGAACAGGCCGCCTGTGCCACCGGCTGCGATGACCGTGGCCTTGGCAGCAAAGGGCACGATTCGATTTTCGGTAAGGTCGTAGAGTACGGTTCCGGTTATTCTGCCGTTCGTGTCCTCAACAAGGTCGATAAGCTCATGGCGGGGGAGCAGGCGAATGCCGAGCGACTCGATCCAGGTCGTCAGAGCGTCCTCAAGGGGCTTGCGGGTGAGGCCGCGCCACATGCGCGTCTTGTGGTCAAAGCAGGGGATAAATTGCTTTTGCTGGGCGCTCTCGGCACTTTGCGGACGTTGGAGTTCAACACCCAGCTCCCGTTCGAGCCATGTAATTGCCCGGGGAATGCCGTGGACGAACGTCTGGACGAGTTCGGGGTCGGCAACGCCGCCGCCGACGGCCAGGATGGTGTCGATGAGGTCCTGCTCGTCGTCTTCGTCGACGGGACCGATGAGGCCGAGGCCCCAGGTACCCGGGAAGAAGCTCGATCCACTCATGGTCTTGCCGGCGCTTGCCACAGTGACGGTTGCACCCGTGCGTGCCGCTTCGATGGCGGCACAAAGGCCCGCAATGCCAGATCCAATTACCAGTACATCAGTCGATTCCATCGGATTCCTTTCTCGTCCGGCGCATTGTCGCACGGGTGATCGGCAATGGGGCCGCAAAGACCCGGCAAATCGGTAAAGGGCAAATATGGCAGGTGGGCGTCATGGGCGCTCTGAAGCTCCATCTCATCACATCTTATATTTCGCCCCAACTGATATATCGGCATTAGCTACCCTGCGACAGCGCAAACAAAAAGAGCCGCTACCTCGAAAGGTAGCGGCTCCAAAGCTCAACTATATGAGCATCGCGCGGGCGCGATTAGGCCTTGAGGGCCTCCTCGACGGCGACAGCGCAGGCGACGGTGGCACCAACCATGGGGTTGTTGCCCATGCCGATGAGACCCATCATGTCGACGTGCGCAGGCACGGAGGAAGAACCGGCGAACTGGGCGTCGGAGTGCATACGGCCCATGGTGTCGGTCATGCCGTAAGAGGCAGGGCCGGCGCCCATGTTGTCCGGGTGCAGGGTGCGGCCAGTGCCGCCACCAGAAGCGACGGAGAAGTACTTCTTGCCAGCCTCGATGCGCTCCTTCTTGTAGGTGCCAGCGACGGGGTGCTGGAAGCGCGTGGGGTTGGTGGAGTTACCGGTGATCGAGATGTCGACGTTCTCGTGCCACATGATGGCAACGCCCTCGCGGACGTCGTCGGAGCCGTAGCAGTTAACGGCAGCGCGGGGACCATCGGAGTAGGGGATGGTCTCGACGACCTTGAGCTCGCCCGTGTAGTAGTCGAACTGGGTCTTCACATAGGTGAAGCCGTTGATGCGGGCGATGATCTGAGCGGCGTCCTTGCCCAGACCGTTGAGGATAACGCGCAGCGGCTTCTTGCGAGCCTTGTTGGCGTTCAGAGCCAGGCCGATAGCGCCCTCAGCGGCAGCGAAGGACTCGTGGCCGGCCAGGAAGGCGAAGCACTCGGTGTCGTCGGAGAGCAGCATAGCGCCCAGGTTGCCGTGGCCCAGACCAACCTTGCGGTCCTCGGCGACGGAGCCGGGAACGGTGAAGGCCTGGATGCCCTCGCCGATGATGGCGGCAGCCTCAGAAGCGGACTTGGCGCCACGCTTGACAGCGAGAGCGCAACCGAGGGTGTAGGCCCACTCGGCGTTCTGGAAGGCGATGGACTGGGTGTTGTTGACGATCTCACGCGGGTTGAAGCCCTTGTCGGTGCAGATCTGCAGAGCTTCCTCGA
Organism: Collinsella aerofaciens; assembly: GCF_015552075.1. Classification (GTDB taxonomy): domain Bacteria; phylum Actinomycetota; class Coriobacteriia; order Coriobacteriales; family Coriobacteriaceae; genus Collinsella; species Collinsella aerofaciens_Y. The sequence continues at coordinate 27,381 of NZ_JADNDZ010000021.1, read as the reverse complement.
GGGAGGCGATGCCGTTGTCGGCGAGGCACTTGTTGATCTTGTCAGCGCGGCGCTCGTAACCTTCGAACGTAACAGTCATAGTTATTTCCCTCCCTTTCTACTCGTGAACCGGGAACACGCTGGCGACGGAGTGAGTCTCCTCGTCGGTGCGCGGGTCGATGTACTTGGCAGCGTTCTCCCACTGACCATAGTGGCCCATAGCGCCAGCGATGGCCTCCTCGGGGGTCTTGCCGGCCTTGACGGCGTCGGTGAACTTGCCGAGGTTCAGGAACTCGAATGCGATGATCTCGTTCTTGTCGTTGAGAGCCATGCGGGTGACGTAGCCCTGAGCGAGCTCGAGGTAACGAGCGCCCTTGGCCTTGGTGCCGAACATGGTGCCGACCTGAGAGCGAAGGCCCTTGCCGAGGTCGTCGAGGGAGGCGCCCACGGGCAGGCCGCCCTCGGAGAACGCGGTCTGGCTGCGGCCGTAAACGATTTGCAGGAAGATCTCGCGCATAGCAACGTTGATAGCGTCGCAGACGAGGTCGGTGTTGAGGGCCTCGAGGATGGTCTTACCGGGAAGGATCTCGGAAGCCATGGCGGCAGAGTGGGTCATGCCCGAGCAGCCGATGGTCTCAACGAGGGCCTCCTCGATGATGCCGTCCTTGACGTTCAGCGTGAGCTTGCAGGCGCCCTGCTGAGGTGCGCACCAACCCACACCGTGCGTAAGACCGGAGATGTCGGAAATCTCCTTAGCCTGGACCCACTTGCCCTCCTCGGGGATGGGTGCGGGGCCGTGGTATGCACCCTTGGCAACGGGGCACATGTTCTCCACTTCCTGTGAGTACTGCATGCCTCTCCTCTCTATCGTGTTGGCGTCCCGTCTGGGGGTCGTGGCTGGCGATTGCCGGGCGACCCTTCGAAAGGGACATGACATGCAGCCCCTATAATACCGCGAAATGCACGGAATATTCGGCGAACGGCTCAGTTTTCGTAGCGAGAAGTCCGGAAGTTTTAATTGAAACGGTTTAACGCTATGTTCTGTGGTCGCGAACTTCCGTAGAGGGGGTCCGTCTTTGGCAAGCTTTTGGTCAGCTCTTGTAAGCGTTGCAGGGGTTGACCTGTTGCAACGGTGCCGTTCGCCGCCTGATTACTGCCTTTGGCCGCGCGAGTGTATTGTTTTGCGTGAATGTTTTGATGGCTCGCTTCAATCGTGCTGTATTGGATGGCAAGCAGATCCCGGTGAAGGGAGCGCCATGCAGCGCGTTTGGAGAACGGTTACCGGCTTTTACCATGTCTGTGCCCGCGGTACGGGCAAGCGGCTCATCTTTGAGGGCGATGACGACCGGCGGGAGTTTTTGGAGCTGATGCGCGAGTGCTGTCGCGAGGAGGGCGTGACGGTTATCGCCTGGTGCCTTATGGGCAATCACGTGCATTTGGTGCTTGCAGATTACGAGGACAGGATGAGCGCGGCAATGCACCGGCTGCTTTTGACGTACGCGCGGCGGTTCAATAAGCGCACGGGGCGCACAGGCCATCTGTTCCAAAACCGTTTTGATCGGCGCTCGCTCGATACCGACTGGCAGGTGATGGAGGCTATTCGCTCTGTACACGCCGATCCGCAGGAGGTGGGCGTTAGCCTAATCGAGCGTTATCCCTGGAGCAGCTTTCCGGAACATCTACGCGCTTACGACGGTGATGTGGCCGATGCCGCGAGGGGATTTTCTGATCCTTCTTGTGTGCTTGAGCTTTTTGGCTCTGCCGAGGGCTTTATTGCCTATTCGCTTTCGACGCCCGACGGCAGTGAGCCAGCGCTGTGCGATATGAAAGAGACGGAGTGGGAACGCCACGCCTTTGCCGACAAGATGGCGAAGAGCCTCGGGGTTCCGCTCAACGAACTCAAGACCGTTGCGCCCTCGCGGCGAGACAGAATCATTTTCGCTCTGCACGATGGCGGCTACACGGTGCGCGAGGTCGAACGGTATACGGGAATCAGCAAGAGTACCGTATCTCGTATCGTGCGCGCTTATGCGCGGGTGAAGGCACAGGCTGAGCTCTCGGAATAGAAAATGGCCGAACCACTCTTGTCAAGCGATTCGGCCAACAAAAATCTTAAGATTTGGGACAAGTTCTACTGATTATTTTGTCCCGTGAGCATGCCGTCGAGGGTGCGCCAGGCGAGCTCGGCGCATTTGACGCGGGCGGGCATGTGCGAGATGTCCTGGAGCTGGGCGGCTTCGTCCAGGTCTTCCAGGTCCTCCTCGGAGAGCTGCTCGCCGCGGATCATGGCAAGGAAGAGCTCTGCTAGGCGGCGAGCTTCCTCGACGGTCTCGCCGGTGATGAGGTCGGCCATGATGTCGGCGCTGGCCTGACTGATGGCGCAGCCGTGGCCGGTAAAGGAGGCCTCCTCGATCACGCCGTTCTCGACGCGCAGCTGCAAGGTGAGCTCGTCGCCGCAGCTGGGGTTGATGCCGTCGTGCTCGTGCGTGGGAGCATCCATCTCGTATTTATAGTCGGGGTGCGAGTTGTGCTCCATAAATGTGGTGGAGGTGTACAGATTACCCATTGAACGTGCTCCAAACGTGATGCAGGCCGGCGATGAACTTGTCGATGTCGGCCTTGTCGTTGTAGAAGGCCACGCTGGCGCGGCAGCAGGCAAGGTTCTCGACGCCCAGCCAGGTAAGCAGCGGCTGCGCGCAGTGGTGACCGGCGCGGATGCAGACGCCGTCCATGTCCATGATGCTCGCGACGTCGTGCGGGTGGATGCCCTTGACGTTAAAGCTCACAACGCCGTGGTGGTTGTCCCAATAGATGGAGCCGATGATCTGGACAAAGTCGAGCTGCATGAGCTCACCCATCAGGTAGTGGACGAGTGCCTGCTCGCGGGCCTGGATGTTCTCGTAACCCACCGTGTTGACCAGGTAGTCGAGTGCCGCACCCGTGGCGAAGATGCCGGCGGCGTCCTGCGTGCCGGCCTCGAATTTCTCGGGAACGGGCGCCCAGACGGCGTCCTGCTCGGTGACCGAGTCGATCATCTCGCCGCCGGTGAGCATGGGCGGCATGGCGTTGAGCAGGTCCATTTTGCCCCACAGCACGCCGATGCCCATGGGGCCCATGGCCTTGTGCGCGCTAAAGGCAAAGAAGTCGGCGCCCAGATCGGCCACATCGACCGGCATGTGCGGCAGCGACTGCGCGCCGTCGACGACCAGATAGCCGCCGTACTTGTGCACGAGCTTGCCGAGATTCTTGACCGGGTTCTCGACGCCCAGCACGTTAGACACCTGACCCACGGCCAAGATTTTGGTCTTGGGGCCCACCTTGGACAGAACCTCCTCGGTGGTGAGTTGACCGGTCTTGGTGGGGTAGAGGTAGACGAGCTTGGCGCCGGTTTCGCGGCAGACCTGCTGCCACGGGATTAGGTTGGAGTGGTGCTCCATGATGGTGATGACGACCTCGTCACCGGGCTCGAGCACCGTGGGTGCAAAGCTCTTGGCGACCAGGTTGAGCGACTCGCTCGTGTTGCGGGTGAAGACGACCTCGTTGGCCTGGGAAGCGCCGATGAGGTCGGCGATCTGCTGGCGGACCTTCGCGATGGCGTCGGTGGCCTCGACGGACAGCGAGTACAGTCCGCGTAGGGGGTTGGCGTTCATACGCTGGTAGAAGTCGCGCTCGGCGTCGAGCACGCAGGCGGGGCGCTGCGCGGTGGCGGCACTATCGAGGAAGGCGATCTCGGGGTGCTGCTGAAACAGCGGGAACTGGCCCTTGTAGGGGTTGGTCTCGATATCTACGGTAGGCCAGCCGCGCGAAGCCTCGTCGCTGGCGTCGAGCTCCATGGGCTCGGGGGCGGTACAGGTGTCGCATTTAACGTGCTCGGTGTCGATCATGCGAGCTCCTCTTCAAAGTTATCGATCAGGTTGTTGCCCAAGCGGACGACGGCGGCGCGGGTGCGCTCGTCGGTCGCGGAAAGCGCGGCGTCCTCCAGCTTGGCGCGGATGAACAGGTCTTCGGCGGCGTTTTGGTCAAGGCCACGGCAGGCGAGGTAGAACAGCTGCTCGTCGCGGACGTGGCCGATGGTGGCTCCGTGGTTGCCGGCGACGTCGTCCTCGTCGCACAGGATGACGGGGACGGTCTTGTTGTCGACGCCCTTGTTGGCCAAAAGCACCGTCTCGCGCTCGGTGCCGGTTGCACCCTTGCAGCCGTGCACGAGGTCGATGGTGCCGCGGTAGACCTTCTTGGACGTGCCGGTCAGTACGCCGTTGGCGTCGATCTCGCACTCGGTCTTGCGACCGCGGTGGCGCAGCTCGTAGTTAAAGTCGCGCACCTGCTCGCGGGCGCCCAGGTAGTCAGTATCGATGGTGACCTTGGCGGTATCGCCCAGCAGGTCGCCGGCAAGGCCGGTGGCGCTGGCGCCGGCACCCAGGACGCTGTGCTGCACGTTGACGCGCGCGCCCTCGTCCAGGAACAGGCCGGTGTCGTCGAGCGCGATCCAGCTATCGTCGAGCGTCTGCGTGCAGGTCGCGTTGACGGTGGCGTACTCGTGGGCGCACACGCGTAGCACGGAACCCACGACGCCTTGGCCGGCAACGGGGGAGTCTAGGGCAATAAGCAGATCGAGCGTCGACTGGGGACGGGCGACGACGTCGATGGCGGCGATGGCCGCGGCGGCATCGACACCGCTCACGCGCACGGTAACCGTGACGTGCTTGTATGCGGGCACATCGATGACGATGCGCTTGGTGGCGTGCTCGGTCAAGTAGGCGTAGGCAGCCTCGCCCATGCCGGTCTCGAAGGCTTCAGCAGGGGAGAGCTCCTCTTCGAGCTTGATGGCGCCGGCCTGGTAGACGGAGGTGGCGGGCACGTCGAGCTCGGTCTCGGGCGTGATGCGGGCGCGGTCGGCTGCATCACCGGGGGCGGAGGCGCGGCGCTCGGGGAAGCGCTCGGCCATGGCGTCCATGGCGGCTTCGAACGCGTCTGCCACGCCAGTAAACTGCTCGTCCAAGCCCTCGACCTCAACGGCCTCGGTGGGAGCGGTGGCAAGCTCGTTAGAGAGTTCGAGCTTGGTCTGGTTCATCTTGAGCCAACCCCAAGTGGCAGCCGGCATCGCATTGACCTGCTCAAGGGTGGTAGCAGCGGTGTTGGTGGTCTGTTTCATTATCCGATCGCTCCTTCCATCTCGAGCTTGATCAGGTTGTTCATCTCGACGGCGTACTCCAGCGGCAGCTCCTTGGAGACCGGGTTGGCAAAGCCGTTGACGATCATGGTGCGGGCCTCTTCCTCCGAGATGCCGCGGCTCATCAGGTAGAACACCTTGTCGTCGCCGATGCGGCCGATGGTGGCCTCGTGGCCGATGTCGACGTTTTTGGCGCGGATGTCCATGGCCGGAATAGTGTCGGAGCGGCTCTGGTCGTCGAGCATCAGCGACTGGCAGCTCACGGTTGCCTTGGAGCCCTCGGCCTTGGGCGTGGCCACGATGGAGCTGCGGAACGTCTGGATGCCGCCGCTCTTGGAGATGCCCTTGGTCTCGACCGTTGCCGAGGTCTCGGGCGCGTTGAGCACGACCTTGCAGCCGGTGTCGAGGTTCTGACCGGCGCCGGCAAAGGTGATGCCGGTAAAGCTCGAGCGGGCGCGGCGGCCGTTGAGCACGCTCATGGGGTAGAGGTAGCCCACGTGGCTGCCGAAGGAGCCGCTGATCCACTCGATGTCGCCGTCCTCGTCCACGCGCGCGCGCTTGGTGTTGAGGTTGTACATGTTCTTGGACCAGTTCTCGATGGTCGAGTAGCGCAGGTGTGCGCGTTTGCCCACAAAGAGCTCCACAGCGCCGGCGTGGAGGTTGGCAACGTTGTACTTGGGCGCGGAGCAACCCTCGATAAAGTGCAGGTCGGCATCGTCCTCGACGATGATGAGCGTGTGCTCAAACTGGCCGGCACCCTTGGCGTTGAGGCGGAAGTAGCTCTGCAGCGGGAAATCGAGCTTGGTGCCCTTGGGCACGTAGACAAACGAGCCGCCGGACCATACGGCGCCGTGCAGGGCCGCAAACTTGTGGTCGGTGGGCGGGATGAGTGTCATAAACTTCTCGTGGATGAGCGGTTCCCACTGCGGATCGTGCAGGGCTTCCTCAATACCGGAGTAGACGATGCCCATCTTGGACGCGGTGTCCTGCATGTTGTGGTAGACGAGCTCGGAGTCGTACTGCGCGCCGACACCCGCCAGGTAGCTACGCTCGGCCTCGGGGATGCCTAGGCGCTCAAAGGTGTTCTTGATGTCGTCGGGCACCGACTGCCAGTCGTGCTTTTGGTCGGTGTTGGGATTGACGTAGGTGACGATGTTGTCCATGTCCAGGCCCTCGATGGAGGGGCCCCACGTCGGATCCGGGAAGCGGTTGAAGATTTCGAGGGACTTTAAGCGCAGGTCGAGCATCCACTGCGGCTCGTCCTTTTTGGCGCTGATCTCGCGCACGATGTCGGGCGTGATGCCGGCGTCGAGGCGCTCGAATCCCTCCTCGCCATAGGTGAAGTCGTAGAGGCTGCGGTCGATGTCCGCGACCTCGGTGCGGTTCTTGGTCATTGCGTCGCCCCTTTACGCCTGCTGCTCGGCAGCGGCGGCCTCGGCCTGGGCGCGCTGCTCGGCGGCCTCGCGCTCGAAGGTCTCAAAACCGTTCTTGTCGATCCAGGGGATGAGCGAGGCGTCGTCCTCGCGCACGATGTGGCCCTTGACCATAACGTGGACGCGGTCGACATCCAGGTGCTCCAAGATGCGCGTGTTGTGTGTGATGATGAGCATGGAGCCGTCGCAGCTCTTGCGGTAGGCGTCCATGCCGTGGCTGACGGTGGACAGGGCGTCGACGTCTAGGCCCGAGTCGGTCTCGTCGAGGATGGCGAGCTTGGGCTGCAGCAACAGGAGCTGGAGCATCTCGACCTTCTTCTTCTCGCCGCCCGAGAAGCCCACGCCCAGCTCGCGGTTGAGGTAGGCGGTGTCCATGTTGAGCTCGGCCGCGAGCTCCTTGACGCGACGGCGGAACTCCTTGCCTTTCATCTCCAGGCCGGGGCGGCCGGCGATGCTGGCGCGCAAAAAGCTCGACAGCGGCACGCCCGGAATCTCGACCGGGGCCTGGAAGCTCAGAAACAGGCCGGCGCGCGAGCGCTTGTCGGTGGTGAGTTCAGTGATGTCCTGGCCGTCAAAGACGATGCGGCCGTCGTTGACCGTGTAAACGGGGTCGCCCATGACCAGGTGGCCGAGGGTGGACTTGCCGGCGCCGTTGGGTCCCATCAGAACGTGGGTCTCGCCGGCGGCGACGTTGAGGTTGACGTTGTGGAGGATGGTCTTCTCGTCCACGGAGGCGGTCAGACCTTCGATGGAAAGCAGCGGATTTGCGCTCATGCTGTCCCTCTCTGTATATGGTGTACTCATAGGTGTACTAAACCCTAGGAATCTTCTCGGAATAAAGTTACTATGGGTTCGGCGTTAGTCAAGGGAAAACCCGACTAATCCACTCGACTTTTTAGATGTGGGACATAATAATCAGGCTTGTTTGCCCCGCGTGCATAAGATTTGGGACAAACAAACCTGGTTATGTTGTCCCAGATGCGATGGGAGGGTAGGTATGCTCATTTCTTCCAAGGGCCGCTATGCCCTCCGGCTGATGATCTATATCGCGGCGCTGGGCGACGCCGAGGGCAAGATTGCCCTGCGCGAGGTTGCCGACCGCGAGCATATCTCACAAAAGTATCTGGAGCAGCTGGTTCGTCCGCTTATGAAGGCGGGCCTGCTTAAGAGCGTGCGCGGCAAGGGCGGCGGCTACATGATGGCCAAGGACCCGGCCGAGGTGCGTGCCGGCGACATCCTGCGCGCCGTCGAGGGCAGCACGGCTCCAGTGGCGTGCGATGGCATCGACAACAGCTGCACTCGCAGCGATCTTTGCTCGACCGTCAAGTTCTGGCGCGGCCTGGACGACGTGATCGAAAAGTACGTCGACGGCGTGACGTTGGCCGACCTGGCCGCCGTCCCCGAAATCAACTTTGACATTAAGCTGTAGGGCTGCAAATGGCATCTCTCGACAAGGTGTATAAGCAAATTGAAGTTTTTGCTCGGGAGTGTGACGCCGAGAAGGTTGTGCTGTTTGGCTCCCGCGCTCGAGGTGACAACTTGCCTAAGAGCGATATTGACATCGCAGTAGCAGGTTGCCGGGATTTCGGCCGGTTGTCATATTTGATCGAGGAGCGTCTTGATACTCTTTTAGATGTAGATGTCGTCAATCTCGATGAGCCCTTATCGCAGCAATTGCTCGATGAAATTGCCAGGGATGGTGTGATTCTGTATGAAAAAATATGAGAACTTTGCCAGCGCCTTGGCGAATCTTGAGGATGCGCCCAATCAGGATCTCAACAATGATTTTGTTCAGAGTGGATTGATTAATAAGTTCAATCTTCAATTTGAACTGAGCTGGAAGCTCCTTAAGCGTCTGCTCGAGTATGAAGGCGCCACGCTTGCCGCGTCGGGGTCTCCTCGTGCCATCTTGAAGGAGTCGTACCGATTCTACGACTTTATTGATGAGGCGGCCTGGCTAGATATGCTCAGAGACCGCAATACGAACGTCCATATCTACGACAACAAGCTCGCTCAAGACTTGATTCAGCGCATCTTGAACGTCTATATCCCCGCTTTCTGTCAGTTGAGGGACGGGCTGATGGAGCGATACGGCGAGCTTCTGATGGCGCCCGACGACCAGTTTGTTTAATTCCTTAAGATTTCGCGGAGGGTTGTTGCCGTTTACCGAGGGGTTGTTGTGCAACAACGGGCGAGCTGCAATACTTATTTCTATCTTTGCAAACTGCACTTTAACTATACCAATGCAGGGAGGATCTTATGCAGCCCAAGCATTCCGCGATTGTCGCGGGCCTGACGCTGGCGCTTTCGTTTGGCGCCATTTCCGCGCCGGCACCCGCTGCTGCCGAGGAGCCCACGCCGGGTGTTGCCTCGGATGCCACCGATATCGATAAGGGTCTCTACACCCAGCAGTCCTTCTCGGGCGTACTGAGGTCGGTCCAGGGCGTTTCGTTTGTCAACGTGACTCCCGAGATGAAGTATTTTACCAAGTACGAGAGCCATGGCAACTACAACCAGGGCTTTTCGTACGGTGACGGCTATAACGCGCTGGGTTATTACCAGTTCGACCGTCGTTGGTCGCTCATTCCGTTTATGAAGCAGGCCTACAACTACAACCCCGAAAAATACAGCATGCTCAAGGATGCGATTGATCGCGGCAGCGAGATTTCCAACACGAGTAATGTCATGTACGAGAACGGCCAGCTCACCGAGCTGGGCCATATCGCGCAGGATGCCTTCCAAGGTGCGTACAACACCGATCCTGTTGAGTTCTCAGCACTTCAAGATGCGTATGCGTACAACTCGTACTATGCGGTGACCGAGGCGTGGCTCAAGAGCGGCCTGGGTATTGATATTTCGGGCCGCGCCGATTGCGTCAAGGGCATGGTGTGGAGCATTACCAACATGTGCGGCACCGGTGGCTGCAGGGACTTTTTCCGCTGGGCGAATCTTTCCAATGATATGTCCGACCGCGAGTTTGTGACGGCGCTCTCCAACAGCGTGGTCAATAACGTGGCGACCAAGTATTCGAGCCAGCCCCAGTATCATGAGGGCTGGAAGAATCGTTATAAGAATGAGCTGAAGGACTGCTTGGCTTATATCGCCGAGGACGAGGCAGCCGCTGCGACGCCCGTGCAGCCCGAGCCCACACCGGCGCCCTCGCCGACACCTGATTCGAATGACGGCTCGAGTGACGATGTCAACGATGACAGGATGGATGCGCCCTCGACCGATGCTGACGGTAATGGCTCTGCTGGTGACACTACCAACGACGGCTCTACCTCGAACGGCTCCGATTCGAACGGCTCTGCTGCGGGCGATTCGCCTTCAAGCTCTGCCGGCAATACGGACAGCGACGCTTCTGGTTCGACCGGCGCTGACACCTCTAACTCATCCACCGGCTCGAGCGATTCGTCCGTTGACACCGGCTCTAACAACGGCTCCGGCTCTGACGCAGTCCCTGATTCCGATGATTCCAAGGACGACTCGAATAAGGCGCCGGACGCTCCCGTTGCTTCGCCGGACAAGAAGCCTTCTTTCTCCGTGCAGCTTGGTTCTACGCTGGGCTCTTCGCTGATGGCTGGCGTCAATAATGGCTCGACTCAGAACAAGGACAACTCTGATCAGGTTTCCACGGAAAAGACCGAGGCCGCAAAGGGCGACTCCAAGGACAAGGCTTCCGAGAAGGCTGAATCCGATAAGGGTCCTAGCTCTGATGAGAAGGGCGACAAATCCGCTCAGAAGAAGGACGAGAACAAGGACAAGACCGAGGACGGAAAGCAGCAGGGCGAGGACGGCGGTAAGGGCAACACCGACAACCAGGTCCAGGAGCAAAATGACTCCAAAACGGTGACCACTACGACCACCACAACCAAGTCATCTGGCGGCAATATGCCCAAGACGGGCGATCTGATTGTGATGGCGAGCCTTGCCAGTGCAAGCTTGGCCACGCTGGGTGCCACGTCTATTGTGAGTGGCAAGCATAAGCTCGATCAGCAAAAGAAGGCTGCTGGGCAGAACGACTCCGAGGAGTAGTCCCTTTCGGTTGCCCGACAACTAAAGATTCGCAATGGGGGCCGGTGCAGTTGCATCGGGCCCCATTTTGTTGCACAACGATTAGTTGTGCCCCCTCACGCCTCTTGTTGCTACCGTTTCCCGATATGATCGCGCGGCGACATCGGTACGCGCGAGGCGGTCATTACAATTGGTATCGTGTTGCGATTTAGGGGGAACGTTTTGGTGTCTGAACAGGCAAATAATGGTTGTACTGCCGGCTTTGGCGTGCGTTTGATCGGCTGTGCCGACGATGCGGCTTTGCCCATTGGCATGCACGACTATGCGGAGGCTCTTGGTTGCTGCACGCTGGTCGACAAGACCATGTTTATTGCCGATGTGTTGGACTGCGACGCGTCCGTTGTGGTGTGCTGTCGACCCGAGGGTTTTGGCAAGAGCATGAACCTGTCGATGCTCAGGGCTTTTCTGGAGCGTCCAGCGGTCGGTCGCGCTGGTCAGCTTTTGTTTGCCGATGCTCAGATTTGGGATGCGGACGGCGGGCGCTATCGGGATGAGTACGCTTGCTATCCGGTGATATCGCTGGACTTTTCTGGCGCTGCGAGGCGTGGCACCGATGTTGCCGACGTCGTGCGCGATGCTCTTTCGGACGAGTGCGCTCGCCTGCTGGCGCTTTTGGAGGCTCCGGATTTAGCTCGAGACAAGGTACGTCACATCGAACGCGTTGCGCGTGGCGCGGCGAGCGAGGATGAGGTTGACTCGGTGCTCGGTGTGCTCATTGAGCTGCTGGAGATGGCCTGCGATGGGCAGGTTGTATTGCTCGTTGATGGGTACGATGCGGCGTGGTCTCGCCGTGCGAGCGCGAGGGACGTTTCCGTAGCCGGTCCGGCGGAGCTGCTCGATCGCGTGCTGTTCGACGCCATTGTCACTGCGCGCGATTCGTTGCGGCTGACGTGTCTGATGGGGGAGTATCCCGGCCCTGCCGTAGCGGCGCTTTCTTTGCACTGCTGCTCGTATTGTCTGACGACGCCGCTGTCGGCGTGGTGTGACCGATGGTTCGGTTTTTCGGATGCCGAGGTCGAGGCTCTTTTGAATCATGCTGGGCGCGAGGAATACCTGGATGATGCGCGTGAATGGCTCGAGGGGTATCGGTTTGGCAGGGCCTATTGCTCGAGTCCAGAGCGTGTGATCGGTTTTCTGGGCCGAGGCTGCACGGCGCCTGTGCGTGCTGATCTGTATGGATATGCCGATTGCCTGAGTAGGGTAGTTGCCGGGTGGAATCTCGACCGCCTTTCGGTCTTGTTTGATTTACTCGAGGCCCATGGGTGCGCTGAGGCTCCGCTTTGTTTGGGCACAGCAGAGCCAGATGTCTCGCCTGACGATGGCATGTGGACAGCGCTGTATCTGTCCGGTTTTCTCACGACGGATATGACTGAGGAGCCAGGGCATGGCGATTGCCTCCGTGCTTTGCGATTGCCCAATAACGAGCTTCGCCAGGCCTTGCGTCTAGTGATTGTTGAGTGGTTTGAGTGCGCTGCCGAAGACATTCGGGACGTCGATGCGTTTCGCGACGGGCTGTGCCATGGGAACGAGGATACCGTGAGGCGGGCGCTAAGCCGCATCTTGGGAGATGCGGGAATCGGTGCGACCGACCCAGATACACCGCTGCCATATCACCTACTCTTGCAAGGACTCTGCTTTGGATTGCCGGGCTATGCCAATCCTGCTTCGAGGCGAAAGTGTGGCGCGGATCGCTGGGACATCCAGTTTTTTCCTACGGGCGCCGTGTTCGACATAGCCGATACGATCGGTATGCTCGATGAGCGACCGCTGATAACGATCAACATGATGTACGACCCTGGCGTCGATGCCCTGGGCCTGGAACTGTTGGCGGTTCAGGCACTGCTCGACATAGAGCGCGACGGCATCGATGATATCCGCGTGCCGCGCCCCGCCGTCGGGCGCATGCGTTGGGGCTTTGGTTTTGACGGTCAGCGTGTATCCGTGGTGTGCCAACGACTGTAGCGGCGGGCGAAAGCCCTTTACTACTCGGTGTCCTTCATGGGCGGCATGGGCTTCCAGTTGGGATCCTTGACGATCTTGCGGGCGTCCTTCATGCCTCGGCGCAGCGCCGGAATACCGGTCTTAAAGCACTTGTCAACGGCAGCCAGGCGAATGAACTCCTTGCAGAAGGTCGCGACGTTGCCCAGACGGAACAGCGCGGGGTGATAGTCGCCGTAAATCTGCATGTAGCGGGCCAGATAACCGCGGTTGCGCATGATGTAGTAGCGGTTGGTGTCGCTCGTAGAGTTGAGCTGGCGCTTGCCGGCGATATCCCAGTTAGAGACAGCGCGGGCACGCTTGAGCACCACGTCGGCAACAACGGCGGCGGGGAAGTGCTGGCTGGCCACGTAGCCGTAGCAGGCATCGTCGCCGTAGATGAAGAATCGCGCATCCGGCAGGCCGATCTTGTCGACCACGCGGCGCGAGAACAGGCCGCCTTCAAAGCACAACTGGTTCATGGCGCGGTAGCCCTTGGGGCCCAGGTCCCACTTAGCGATGGGGTTGGGGATACCAAGCGAAAGGATGAGCTGGTACTGCCAAAAGAAGGCGCCGCCGTCAAAGTCCAGGCGCGAACCCTGGATGACATCGTAGCGGTCGGTCCACTTGGCAAGACGCTCGATGCCTTCGGGGATGACGAGCACGTCGTCGTCCATCACCCAGAACCACTGGGCGCCCAGGTCGTAGGCGCATTTGGTGCCGGCGGAGAAGCCACCTGCACCGCCGCCGTTTTCGAGCTGTGGTGCGTAGATGACGCGGTCGGTGCCGCCCTTCGCGTCGGGCTGTTCGATGTCGGTGCCCCACAGGTTGGCCAGGCGCTCGTTGAATGCGGTGCACATGGCCTCGGTCTCACGCGAATTCTCGTTATCGACGATCACGATGCGCCAGGGCGCTGCCGTAAGCTCGGTCATGGAGTCGAACAAGTTGGCCAGGAGTTCCTGGCGCTTGTACGTAACGACGACAATGGCGAGCTTATCGATGGGAGCGGGAAGGGTTGAAGGCATGGGGCAATATATCCTTTCACGCGCGGCGGGTGAGTGCAGCGCGGAAGCTATCGAATACGTCCTTGGGACTGTCCTATTGTAAAGGCTCGGCGCACCTTGGCGGCAAGCTTTGAATAAAACGCAGGAACCTGCCATGGGCCCGCCGCATGACGTGGGGCCGCTTTGCCCGCAAGAGGCTCCATAGATTATATAAACGCCCGCTGGCGCGCTGACCCTTTGATACCATGAAACGACAGGTATTTCCTAAGGAGCACATTTGTCTACTAACGCCTCTGGCAGCCCTGTTCTGTCGCTGCTTATTCCCATTTACAATGTTCAGCGCTACCTGCGCGAGTGCCTCGATTCCGCCCTGGCGCAGACGCTCAAGGATATTGAGATCATCTGCATTAACGACGGGTCGACCGACAACTCGCCGGCGATAATCCGCGAGTATATGGAGCGCGATGGGCGCGTCAAGATGATCGACAAGGCCAACAGCGGCTACGGCGACTCGATGAACCACGGTCTGGAGATGGCGCGTGGCAAGTACGTTGGTATCTTGGAGTCCGATGACTTTATGGCGCCCGACGCACTCGAAAAGCTTGTCTCGGCCGCCGATAGCAATAATGCCGACTTTGCGAAGGCGAACTTTGATTTCTACTGGTCTAAGCCCGAGGAGCGCCGTTCGCTGCACGAGATGTTTAAAGCCAAGGACTGTGGCAAGCCAGTGCACCCGAGCGATACGACGCAGTTCTTTAAGCAAAAGCCGTCGATTTGGTCGGCCGTGTACCGTCGCGATTTTCTTGAGCGCAACGGCATTACGTTCCTGCCGACTCCGGGGGCATCCTTTCAGGACACGTCATTCGCCTTTAAGGTGATCGCGTGCGCCGATAAGGCTATTTACCTGCACGATGCCGTGTTGTCGTATCGCCAGGACAACGAGAATTCCTCGGTCAATTCTTCAGCTAAGGTCTTTTGCGTCAATACCGAGTATGCCGAGATTGAGCGTTGGATTCGAGAGGATTATGCCCGCGACCACGCAAGCGGCGATGTCGCGCGCATGCTCAAGTTCAACCAGCTCATTAAGTACGATTCATACATGTGGAACTACGTGCGCCTGGCGCCTAAGTTCTATAAGGAGTTCCTGGTTCAGATGGCTAAGGAATTTCAGGCGGCCTTGGACGCGGGGGAGTTTTTGCTTGACGACCTCAAACCGTGGAAGCGCGCAAATCTCGCTGCCATCCTCAAAGATCCCGAGGGCTGGGTTGACGAGCATCCGAGTTTTGCGATGGATGGTGCCTTGGGGCGTGCTAAGTATTACGCCTCGGTTGGAGGCCCGGGCGTGGTCGCCGCCTTCCTCATCGAATCGCTGAGGGGGTAGGTCGGCATGGGAGAGACCTCGTGTCCTAAAGCTACCATTGTCGTCCCCGTTTACAACTCTGCGCGCTCCATTCAGCGATGCCTCGATTCGCTGTTGGCCCAGTCCGAGCGCTCGATTCAGGTTGTCTGCGTCAACGACGGTTCGACTGATGATTCGTTGAACGTGTTGCGCCAGATCGCGCAGGCCGACGATCGCGTACTGGTGATTGACCAGGAAAACGCGGGTGTCTCGTGTGCTCGAAATGCCGGTATCGATGTCGCCGAGGGCGAGACCGTCTTTTTTGTGGACGCCGACGATTACATCGATTCCCAGACGGTCGAGCGCGTGCTGCATGCCATGGAGTCTGCGGATGCCGAGGCCGCCGTCTTTGGCGGCGTCTGTGAACCTGCCGATGCTGCCCCCAAACGCGTCCAGCAACTCATGAGCCCCAAAGCTGGTACCTTCGGCGCCCGTGATCCCCAACTGCTGTTCCATTCGAATGCGCAGCCCTACGCCTGCCGTGCGGCTTTTTCGCGCGAGCTGCTCAATCGCGAAGGCATTCGCTTCGCCCCCGGTTTGGCTTTGGGCGAGGACGTCGTCTTCCAATTTGCGGCTTATGCGCTTGCCCGTAAGACCGTCGTCATGCCGGACAAGTTCTACCACTACGTGATGGAGAGCGAATCGGCGACGCACGAGTTCAACAGTGCCGAGGCTCGCGCCAAAAAGCTTGACGCCCACATGAGGATGCTCGAGGAGGTCTTGGAGGACTGGGCGGCCTACGGTCTTTTGGACCTGTGCCCCGGCGAGCTGATCACTCGGTTTTTGGACCTAATTGTGTTCGACCTGGCGCGCTTGGATGCCGATGACTTCCATCGCGTGGCGGCTCGCGTCAATATGGACCTCACGACGTTTTTGGGAACGGAGTGGGCGGATATGCCTGCTAAGGGCGCCGTTCGCCGTGTTGCCCACAAGCTCGTTGCGGCGACCTCGGGCGTTTTGATGGCAGACGCCACGCTGTTCTATCTTTCGACTCGCGGTCTCAAAGCCTGCCTGGAGCGCTTTATCTAATTCCAAGCGCTGCCGCCCGCCGCAACTCGGCTGCTAAAATAACCCTGTTACACGCTATTCAACAGGAGGTTCTCTTGCAGAACTCTGATACCCCTAAAGTTTCGCTGCTTGTTCCCATCTGCAATGTTGAGCGCTACCTGCGCGAGTGCCTCGATTCCGCCGTGGCGCAGACGCTCAAGGACATCGAGATCATCTGCATCAACGACGGTTCTACCGATAGCTCGCCAGATATCATCCGCGAGTACATGGAGCGCGACCCCCGTGTAAAGATGATCGACAAGGCCAACAGCGGCTATGGCGACTCGATGAACCGCGGCCTGGAGATGGCGCGCGGCGAGTACGTGGGCATCCTTGAGTCCGACGACTTTATGTTTGAGGATTCGCTCCAAAAGCTGGTCGCCAAGGCCGATGCTGAGCATGCCGATGCGGTAAAGGGCGACTTTTACCTGTATTGGTCCACGCCCAGCGAGCGCCGTGAGCTGTTTGGGATTATTGACGAGCACATGACAGGCGCGGCATATCGCCCCGTCGATCGTCCGGGGATCTTCTACCGCAAACCTTCCATTTGGTCGGCCATCTATCGACGGACGTTCCTTAACGACAATCAGATTCGGTTCCTTCCCACGCCGGGTGCCTCGTATCAGGATGCGGGTTTTAACTTTAAAGTCTGGGCATGCGCCGAGCGTGCCGCGTTTATTGCAGATCCCATTTTGTGCTATCGCCAGGATAACGAGAAGAGTTCTGTTAACTCGCCCAACAAGGTGTTTTGCGTGTGCGACGAATATGCCGAGATGCAGCGCTTTTTGGATGAACGCCCCGAGCTTAAGGCTCGGCTTCAGGGCATTTTAATGCGCATGAAGGTTGATACGTACCGCTGGAATGACGAGCGCCTGGTCGATGAGTTGCGCGAGCAGTTTTGGGAGAAGGCATCGCCCGAGCTCAAGGCCGATTGGGATGCCGGTCGTTTTGACCTGTCGCTCTTCGATCCGCGCGGCGAGACCGACCTGCGTTTGATGGTCAAGTCGCCCCGTGCCTATATCGATTCACGCTTTGATTTTAAGAAGCCGGGCAAGCTCAATACGTTTAAGCACTACTTTAAGATCGGCGGCCTGCCGCTGGTTTGGCGCGTGCTGACGTATCAGCGCGCCTACGGCGATAACCCGCATCCCGACGACGTGCCGGCGGCACGGTAGGAGCGCGTGATTATGGCTACCCCTAAGATTTCCGTCGTCGTTCCCATCTACAAGGTGGAGGAGTGCCTGGCATGGTGCCTGGACTCCCTACTCGCGCAGGATATGCCCGATTGGGAAGGCGTGTTAGTCAACGATGGCTCGCCGGACGGTTCGCGCGATATTGCGGCCGCCTATTGCGAAAAGGACGTGCGCTTTACGCTGGTCGATAAGGAGAACGGTGGCCTGTCGAGTGCACGTAATGCAGGCATCGCCGCGTCCACGGCGCCTATCGTCGCGTTTTTGGATTCCGACGACCGATTTACGCCCGATGCATGCCGTGTGATCGTCGATGCCTTTGGGCGCGAGGACTGCGACGTTTTGACCTTTGGCGCGAATCCGTATCCGCTGGAGGCAGGGTATCCGTGGCTTAACTATGTGCTGAGCCCGCGCGATGTGTCGTTTGAGGGCTATAGCTCTGACCTGCTGTTTAAGGAAGCGTCTCGTCCCTTTGCGTGGCGCACCGCCTGCAAGCGCGAGTTTTTGCTCAACAACGGGATTTTGTTCGACGAAACCGTCAAGTATGGCGAGGACCAGGTCTTCGACTTTGCCGTGTACGGTCGTTCGCACAAGACCGCGCTTATCTCGAACAAGCTGTACGACTATCGCGTGGCGCGCAAGGGCTCGCTCATGGACACCATGCGCTACGACGACGAGACGCGCCTGCTGGAACATGTGAAGATTTACTCCGCAGTGCTGACTGATTGGCAGCGCGACGGTCTCGATACACAGCATGCCGAGGATCTGGCGTATTTTCTATGCGATCTGGTGCTGTATGACGCGCTCAGGTTGCTGGGCGCGAATTGCAGCAAGGTGTTCGCTGCCGTTGCCACGTCGCTTGCCGGTTCTACCGTGGGTGACGATGCCGCGCTCGCACAATGTGCACCTTCTGTTGCTGCCATGGTGCGCGCGGCGCTTACCGGCAAGGCCCCCAATGCCCGTGCATGCAAAAAGCTCATGTTCGATTACGACATCTTGAGGTTTGGGCGCCTGGGCGCGTGCAAGCGCATGGCCGCGAATGCCCTGGGAAAGCGAGAAGTGTAGATGAGTATCAAGCGTTTGGCGCTTTGCCGCAGTCAGGGTCGCCTGTTCGTTTTGCTTCGTTTTGCCGGTCAGGATGTCGCCGCGCTCATTGAACAGGGAGGTTCTCAGTCCTTTGCCCGTGCGACGACGAGCGGTTCTTGTGTGCCATCGCTGGCACTCCCGGTCGATCATGGCCGCGTGCTGGCAATCTGTCCTTCGGTTGCCGACTACGAGCGCGAGCTTGCCGTCTTGGTGCTTCCGTTTTTGGATGGCTCGTCGATTGACATTGACTTTGCATCCAGTGGCCAAAAGCTTGGATCCATTCGCCTCGATAGCCGTATGGCTAAGCTGGAATCCAAGATCAACTACAAGGCAAAGCCTGTGCTGTGTGCGCTTATCCGCGATGCGCAGCGCGGCGAGCGCTGCGGCCGCTACGAGATCGATGCCGTCCGTTATCTTCCGGCCGATTCGGGTGCTGTGTGGCGCTACGAGGTCACATGGTCGGGAGACTCCCAGTGCACGCCCCAGCTTGAGATACTCGATACGCATATGAATGTCATCGATGCCACGGTTCATATGTTCGAGTCGCAGGTCGACGTGCCACAGCAGAACGGATGCTGCGTCAATAAAACGTATCTGAGCGTGGAGATGCCCGAGGACATTCGAGATTTTGTCGCGATTGCAACTGATCCTGCGGGCCAGATCCAGGGCGGTTTTTGCGCCATGGATGGCCGCCTGTACAACGGCATGGTCGACGATAGCTGGAATCGCATGAAGGATGCGCGCGCGGACGACGCCGCCTATCGCCGTTGGTTTGAGCAGCATCGCGCAAAGCCGGGCGACTTGGCGTGCCAGTGCGCCGCCGCGGCGGCATTCGCCTACAGGCCTCTCGTGAGCATTGTGGTGCCGTGCTACAAGACCGATCGGGTCTACCTGCGCGAGTTGCTGGATTCGGTGCTTGCCCAGAACTATGACAACTGGGAATTGCTGCTGATGGACGCCTCGCCCGAATGGGATGCGGTGGCCAATCTTGCGGCAGCAGCTCACGACGAGCGCGTCCGTCGCATCGAGCTGCCCGGCAACGGCGGCATTGTGCTCAACACCAACGCTGGTATTCAGCAGGCGACTGGAGACTACATCGCCTTCTTGGACCATGACGACATTCTGGAACCGGACGCGTTATTCCAGTATGTTTCCGCGCTGAACAAGGCTGCCGAGGGCGAGCGTCCCCAGGTCCTGTTCTGCGACGAGGACATGTTCCAGAAAACGGGGGAGTGGGGCCAGCCGGTCTTTAAGACCAAACTCAACGTTGACCTGCTCTATAGCCATAACTGCGTGACGCATTTCCTGATGGTGGAGAAGGCGCTTATCGATCGTATTGGCATGTCCCCAGAAGACGTTGCGGGCGCCCAGGACTACGACCTGACGCTTCGCTGCCTTGCGGCGGGCGCGCGGTTTGAGCATGTTGCGCACGTGCTGTATCACTGGCGCGTTCATCCGGGGTCGACCGCCGATGGCTCTGCCGATAGCAAGCCGTATGCCATTGAAGCCGGACGCCTTGCGCTGCAGCGTCACTTTAACGAGCTGGGCATTTGCGGAACGGTCGAGGAGACCGAGACGCCGTTTGTCTATCGCATGCGCTATGCGCTGCCGGAGCCTGCGCCGCTGGTGAGCATTGTGATTCCCACCAAGGACCACGTTGAGACGCTCGATGCCTGTGTGATGTCGATTGCCCAGAAGGCCACGTATGCCAACTATGAGATCGTCTTGGTGGAGAACAACAGCGAAGCCCCGGATACGTTTGCGTATTACGAAACCCTGCCGGAACGCGTGGCTTCAGCATCAGAAGGCAAGGGCATCGCGCGCGTTGTGTACTGGCCGGGCGAGTTTAATTACTCTCAGATCATCAATTTTGGTGTGGAGCACGCCAAGGGCGACTACCTGCTGCTGCTCAACAACGATACCGAGGTCATTAGCCCCGACTTTATCGAAGAGATGATGGGTTGTCTGCAACGTCCCGATGCGGGCGTGGTGGGTGCCAAGCTCTATTTTGCCGACCACCTGGTGCAGCACGCTGGCATTTTGGTCGGTGTGCGCGGCGCACTTGCCCATGCCAACCAAGACTTCTCGGCAAAGCGCGAGGGCTATCTTGCCCGTGCTGTGCGTCCGGGCAACTTTAGCGCCGTAACGGGCGCCTGCCAGATGGTGCGACGTGACGTATTTGAGCAGGTCGGGGGCTACAACGAGGAATTCGCCGTCGGCTTTAACGACGCAGACTTTTGCCTGCGCGTGTGGGAGGCGGGCTACCGCACCATCTTTACGCCCTATGCCGAGCTGTACCACTACGAGTTCACCTCGCGCGGCAGGGAAGAGGCTAACGAGGAAAAGCTGCGCCGCTGGAAACGCGAGCAAGCTCTGTTCATGCAACGCTGGCCGGAGCTCTTCCTCGATGGTGACCCGTGGCTCGGACCGAACCTATCCTCCGACAGTGAGTACTTCTCGTTTTAGTGCGAAGTAATGCCAAGTTCCGGCAAAGTATCCTCAAGAGCTGCAAGGGCGGTGGGGTTCAAGTACTCCTCGTTCATGCAGCTCTTGTCATATCGAAAACGTGTGTCTCGTGAGCATTCGATGAGTTCTGCAGTAAAGAACCTCTCCCAGCTAAAGAACTTTGAGCTTTCGATATGTTCAGCGGGGTTAAGCAGCATGTCCTTAATGTGTTTGCTGTTGAATAATCCCGACTTCAACACGAGCCATTCAAACGATTCCGGTAGGAATAGCTTGATGTTCTTTCGGCGCAATAGAGCAGCTACTTCCGCAATTTCTGGTCCAAAGGCGGCGCCGTCGGCAATCACGAGGATGTCGTTTTCCGGTGCGTCCATAATGCAGTTGCAAATATTTGATTTTCCTCCCGCGCTGATGCATTTAATGCTGCTCTTTTTGCATAGCAAACTGAAGAATTCGTAGCCCGAATTTGTGTCCTCGACAATGACAAGCTCGGGCCTCTCGCCTCTAAAATCAGTATCACCGTAAATACGATATGTAGAGGTGTAGACACGAGAGTAAACGGGATACTTCGTTGTGGTTCGGTTGGTGTTCTTAAGACCGTAGATTTCATCAACGCTATAGGGCAGTTGGCGCAGTGACTCTCTGGCGACAATTACGTAGTAGTTTGAGCTACGCTTTGCTTCATGGGCAAATTCTCTTGATCGAACAAAAGTATTGCCCTCATCAATAAAAACAATACTGCTGGAAATCTCTTGGAGATCTCTACGCCAATATTTTCCAGATATTGTTTTACAGGGCACTTTGCAACTTACTGTTACGCCGCTTTGTGCCCCAAGCTCTTCGTGAGCTGCCACCATATCAAGCAGAGTTGTCTTGCCTGTAGCACTGTTACCTTGGATGATGGTCAGATTTCTATTGATGGTCAGTTTAAACTGAACCCGGTTATTTTGAATAATTACCTTGTATGATCCGCGCATCAGGAGTTCTCCCTTAGGCATTTTCCAGCTATGGGGACAAGGTCAAACATTGTGTGGACTATATCGCCCGTATTTGCAATGGTTACCGTGAATTTGCCGTTTCCAAAATCCATTATGTGGTAGAGATTGATTGTTAGATCCTTTTGCGCGGCGATCCTCAGAATCCAGTAGGCGCAATTATCACCGCAATTTGAGGCGTTATATATATTCTGCGGCATAAAGTACATAAGCAGTAGCGTTTTGGTGCCGCTGGATAGTTTCTCGGGAGGAATGATGCCTAGAATCTTGGTATCGATTGCATTGGGGCCTACCACGGTGCCTTTGTCGATGGATTTTATGACCCTTTGGGCAAAGGAGTCTTGAAACCACTGGGGCGAATATACGTTATCGAAGTAAACGGACGTGTTGTAGATAACGTTTTCCATATCACCATAGTGAATTGTTAGCACGTCAGCTCCTTCGGCTTGCTGATTTGGCATCTAGTGAGATTGATTATATCGCAGCACATGAGGCGGGCGTTATCGGCCCGCGGTAGATGTGATTGATGACCAAGGTTTGTATTTTGTTGCTTTATTATTCAGTTCACTCGTTTAATCAGTTCGCTCATGCGCTAAGTTTGCCTTAGAAGCTATTTAGCGTAACGGTTGAGGTGTGGCGACTCATATTTAAATTGCAGTCACAAAGACACCTTTTATCGATTTCCCGTTGAAATACTGAATTGATAGTTTAAAAATAACTTAAGAGAGCCTTAAATCTCGGAAAAAGGATGTCGTATGAAAAACCTTCGAGAAAGATGGCACGGACTAACAGTGCTGGGAGTTGTTGCATTTGCTGCTGCCTGCATGACGGTTGCCCCGGCGCCCTCATTTGCTGATATTGCTGGCGGTGGCGGAGGCGGTGGACCGATTACGGAATGGTGTTCCGACGGTCGTCCGAAGACTGGACTCGTTCGGTGCGAGGACGGCAACCTTCGCTATTTCGATCCCGAAACTGGCGCCATGGTCACGAACCAGTGGCATAACGAATACGAAGCTGTCTGGTACTATTTTGGCGCTGACGGGACCGCGGTGTCGGGCTGGCAGTCTATCGGTGGGGACAAGTATTACTTCTATCCCGAAAACCATGATATGGCATACGGCCGAGTTCAGATTGACGGCAAGAACTACTTCCTGAACACCCCTGGTGCCAACGCCGATGGCCGCATGCAGCATAGTGGCTGGTTCTACGACTCCATCTACGGAAAGTGGTCCTATGCGACCTCCGACGGTGAGCTATTGACCGGTTGGCATAATCTCGGCGGGGCTTGGTACTATTTCAACGAATCTGGGGTCATGCTGACTGGCTGGATCAACGATTCGGGTACCTGGTACTACACTAATGCCTCCGGTGCGATGGTCACTGGCTGGCTCAACATCGGCGGTACGTGGTTCTACCTCGACGGCTCGGGCGCCATGGTCGCTAACAGCTGGCGCAGCCTCGGCGGCTCCTGGTACTGGTTCGGCGACTCCGGTGCAATGGCCACTGGCTGGTTCTTGGCAGGCGGCTCTTGGTACTATGCGAGCGGTTCGGGCGCCATGGCAACCGGCTGGCTCAGCAATGGCGGCACGTGGTATTGGCTCGGAGGTTCGGGCGCTATGGCCTCTAACTCTTGGGCTAACGTTGGTGGAGTTTGGTACTGGTTCGACGATTCCGGCGCGATGGCCACCGGCTGGCGTCAGGTCGGCGGCGCCTGGTACTACTTTAGCGGTTCCGGCGCTATGGCTCACGACGCCTGGGTCGGCGACTACTACCTCCAGTCTTCCGGTGCCATGGCTACGAATGCCTGGGTTGGCTCCTACTATGTCGGCGAGGACGGCAAGTGGATTCCGGGCTACGGTTTAGTTTGGTATAAGAACGGTAGCGATGTTTACCATACGCATAAGTGCCGTACCGTTGGTAAGGACGCAAAGGGCTATTCGCAGATCTCTATTCAGGAGGCCCAGAGGCGTGGCGCTTCACGAGAGTGCAAATACTGCCAGCAAATTGGCTAGCACATTACTGAGCTAGTTTTGATTGAGGCCCCGTTGCCCTGAAGCGACGGGGCCGCTGCGTGATTGGATACCGTGCTGTTATGAAGAAATGGTCATTCGGAGTGCTGGCTTTTTCGGGCCTCATTTCTTTTGGGCTCCTTTTGGGTTCGCCCTCGATGTTATACGCCCTTGATTCGAATAACACTGACGAAGGTCCCGCATCTAACGTTGCTATTGCTTCTGTCGAGTCAGGCGTTGATGCTCAGCGCGAATCGACCTTCGCTGTCGAGCAGAACTCTCAGGTGGATAATGAGATCCCTTCCGAGGTTTCGAATCAAATTATTTGGCATCAGGGGTGGATATCACCCGAAGAAGGGGCTGGTTTTTGGCGTTGGGGCTTGTCCGACGGAACAATCGCTGTTTCTTCTTGGAGACATATAGACGGTAGCTGGTACTGGTTCGACGACGAAGGTCGAATGGCTCAGGATGGGTTGGTTCAAGTCGGGGGTGCGACGTATGCCTTCTCCTCTTCGGGCGCAATGCGTGTCGGCTGGTACCTAGATTCTACGGGCTCCACTTCTGCTTGGCGTTATTTCTCCGGTTCTGGCGCCATGGTAAAAGGCTGGCTTTCAGACGGCAGCAACTGGTATTGGCTGGATGATGAGGGCAAGATGGTCCACGATGCGATGCTGCAGATTGGGGGAGCCACGTATGGATTCTCTTCTTCTGGTGCAATGCTTATCGGATGGCATCTTGATGCTTCTGTCTGGCATTATTTTTCCGGCTCTGGCGCTCTGGTAAAGGGCTGGCTCTCGGATGGGGGTCGTTGGTACCGGCTTGATCCTGCAGACGGTTCTATGGCCACCGGGCTGAATGAATGCAATGGCACCTCTTATATCTTTAACAGTTCAGGGGCCATGCTATCCTCCCAGTGGGCACTTATTGACAACAACTGGTATTACGCTGACTCCAACGGCTTACTGCATGGAGGTTGGTTACTTCTAGGGAATTCTTGGTATTACCTGGATCCAGGAAGCCATATTATGCTCACGGGCTTTGTGCAAGTGGGCTCGTCCACCTATTTCCTTACGAGCTCAGGTGCCATGGCAACAGGCTGGGCACTTGCTGATGGTACTTGGTATTACGCCGCATCAAACGGAGCTATTCAACGAGGGCGATGGATAAAGTCCGGAAGCGCCTGGTATTACCTTGATGATGTATCCGGCGCAATGCGTACTGGTGAATTTGCGGTAGGAAGCAAGCGCTATTTTTCTTATGATTCCGGTGCAATGGCATCTTCGTGCTGGATCAACTTGAACGATGGTATGGCATGGGCGAATTCGTCTGGAGCACTGAGCGAGCCGTTGCCTACTTCATCTGATGGATCTCCTGTAGTCGCTGATCGTACTGACTCGTCTTCATTGCCAGGTGTGATTCATATTGGAGATGCGGTTTTCTATGCGGATGCGAATGGTGTCGTTAACGTGGCGTCTGGTTGGATTATGTCGAAAGACGCTTCTGACGAAAGTGGCAATACTTGGTACTACGCATCTTCCAATGGTGTCCTTAAGTCTGGTTGGCAATATGTCAACGGTGCGTGGTATTGGATGGACCCTTCCACATTCAAGATGAAAACTGGATGGCTTAATGACGGCGGTACGTGGTACTGGCTCCAGCCTTCGGGTGCCATGTTTGCTAACGGGTGGCTGAAAATCGATGGCGTTGACTATTACTTCAATGCAAGTGGTGCATGGTTGAATACGTCTGGTTCTGTTTTGGGGGTCAATAGGTCCAGCTTGGTCAATTGGCTTATGAGCCACGAAAACGACGGCTATTACCGTGGAACACGCTACGACACGCATCTCAGCCAGGAAACGTGCATGTACCCAAAGGGTGATCCGCGTTGGGACGGTTATACGGGCATGAATTGTGGTGGATTTGTATCGCATGCATATATGAAGGCGGGCGGGAATTTAGCTCCCATTGCCGCCGAGCAGAGCCATTCCCCTTGGAGTGGAGGTCCCGGAAGGGGCGGCTGCGTAAACGCTTATCGTTGGTACGGCTACGCTATCGATACGTGTGCGAACGTGACTTATTTCAACTCTATTGATGAGTTGTTACGTAGTGGTTTGGCTCGTAAGGGGGACATTGTGTTCTTCGATCCTTACAACCCATATGCGGACGATAGCCACATTGGCTTTTTCTGGGGCAATTCGCCGAGCGAAAATTTGTTCTGGCATAGTGATGGTTATGGAAATCGCATCTCCGGTTTGACTGCTTTGGGCCCATCGAAAGTAATCTTGATTCGTTAGAATTCCGCGTTGTAGGGGACTCTCTGGGTCCCCTACCTTTTTGACATCTGGTTTGAAAGCTAACTGATGTCGGCATTCTTTGGGGCTAAGAGTAGGGACTAGGAGTCCTTGGTTTCACCCTGCTGGGAAGTTCTTGTTTACATTGTGGTATTGCGTGCAGCTATTTGTCGTCCTAGATGGCATCTTGTCCAGTTGGATGTTCGGAAATCTTTCACAGCCATGCTGTAAGCTAAACGCAAACAAGAACGAATGACGAGGTTTACATGAGCAAACATCTTAAGTTATTTTCGGCATTGTTGGTGCTGATGGTCCTTGCGCCCATTTCTGTGTTTGTTTTCCCCTCGAACGCGGAAGCTGCGCGGTCCCTAGTTGAGAATTCCTGGCGTTATGAGGATGGGCAATTGGTCGCAGAGGATGCTTCTTCCGAAGAAGATGGAATAGCCTTATTGTCCATGGACATTCTTGCCGATGCGGCTACGGCGCAGGGCATCGATGTCAGTGAGCATCAAGGACGTATTGACTGGAATGCTGTTAAGGCTTCTGGTATCGATTTCGCTATTCTGCGTGTTGGATTTGGCGCTCCATCTTGGGGCGGTCGAGTTGACTATCAATTTAATCGAAATATTTCTGAGTGCGAGCGACTCGGAATTCCTTACGGCGTCTATATCTATTCATATGCTTTTGATAATCAACAGGCAGCCGATGAGGCGTCCATGGTGATTGACTGCCTATCGGGGCACAATCCTAGGCTACCGGTGTATTACGATCTTGAGGACAAGACAATTATTGCAGATGGTCGTCAATCCGGAATTGCATCTAGAGCTCAGATATTCTGTAATAAGATTTCTAGTGCTGGATATAAGCCAGGCATTTATGCAAACCTAAATTGGTTTAACAATATATTGACCGACCCTGTATTTAAGAGCGGTTCTTGGGATCATTGGATTGCTCAATACAACTCCCAATGTCACTATACCGGCAGTTACAGCTTTTGGCAGTATACAAGCCGCGGAAAAGTTTCTGGTATTAGCGGAAACGTTGATATGAATTACGCGTATGTTGATGTCTCTCTTTATTACTGGCAGTTAAAAGAGGGCACTTGGTATTACGCAACCTCTGACGGCAAAGCGTATACCGGATGGTTGTTTCAGAGTGGCACGTGGTACTGGCTCGAGCCCGACGTGGGCGGTGCCATGGCTACCGGCCTTCACGAGTGCAACGGCTCCCTGTACTGGTTTAATTCGTCCGGCGCGATGGCGAC
>NZ_JADNDZ010000020.1 GCF_015552075.1 Collinsella aerofaciens | reverse complement strand
TGACGGGGCGGAATGTCAATCCTGGTCTAACAGAGCCTTAAAAAATCATTTTGGTCCCCGCCACCGCTGCGAGCGAAGGGCAAGCTAAACGCTTTCGTTCGCGAACAGTTCTGTCACCTTGGCACCGCGCGCGGTGCACACCTGCAGTTTCGCAGCCATAATGGTGGCAAGACAACCAAGAGGGGAGCGGAATCCATGGCGCTGATCTATATCGTTGAGGACGACGAGCCCATCCGTCGTGAGCTTGTCGACATCCTTGCCCGCGCTGGGTTTGAAATCGAGGCCTGCGAATCGTTTGAGCATGTCTCGCGCGATATTCTCGCCGCCGCACCCGACCTGGTGCTGCTCGACCTCACGCTTCCCGTCAAAGACGGCCAGCACATCTGCCATGAGGTCCGTCGCGAATCCGAGGTCCCCATCATCGTTCTCACGTCGCGCACGACCGAGATCGACGAGGTCATGGCCATGACGCTCGGCGCGGACGACTTTGTTCCCAAGCCCTACAGCGCGCGCGTGCTTGTGGCGCGCATCAACGCACTGCTGCGTCGCACCGCGGCGGCAGGCGAGCGCAGTACACTTGTCCACAAGGGGCTGGAGCTCGACCTCGCCCGCTCAATGGTCACCAACACGCAAACCGGCACTAGCACCGAGCTCACCAAAAACGAACTGCGTATCCTCTCACTGCTTCTGAGTCGCGCGGGCAAGATTGTTTCGCGCTCGGCCATCATGCAGGACCTGTGGGACTCCGACGCCTTCGTGGACGACAATACGCTCACCGTCAACATCAACCGCCTGCGCACCACGCTCGAAAAAATCGGCATCAAGGGGTATTTGACGACGCATCGCGGCCAAGGCTATTCGGTCTAGGGGCCGGCTATGTCGTTTGGCAAATTCTTTAAAGATGCGCTGCTTCCCGTCGCCGTGTGGACGTGCGGCGTGCTGCTGAGCTGCTTTGTGCTGACGGTCGCCGGTGCACCCGTTTCTATTGTGGTCGTGGCGGTCGGCGTGTCCTTTATCTTTGGTATGCTCGGCATCGTGGTCGAGTACGCGCGTCGCCGCCGTTTTCTGCGTCAGCTGGAGCGCGCGGCCGAGGAGCTCGAGAGCCCCGCATGGGTGCAGGAGATGGTGCAATGCCCGACCTATGCCGAGGGCGAGCTCGAGTACGAGGTCTTGCGCCGGGTGGGCAAAGCCGCTTGCGACGAGGTTGCCGAAGGCCGGCGTCAGACCGATGACTATCGCGACTATATCGAGAGCTGGGTCCACGAGGCCAAACTGCCCCTGGCGGCGGCTCATCTAATTTTGGAAAACCTGGATGGCAGCGAAGACGACCTGTCTCGTGTGGATGACCTGGGCCGTGAGTTGGCTCGCGTGGAGCGCTATATCGACCAGGCGCTGTACTACGCGCGTTCGGAAGTCGTGGAGCGCGACTACCTGATTCGCCGCTGGGATCTCAAGACCTTGGTGACGGGCGCGATTAAGGCCAACGCGCGCGAGCTCATCGCGGCGCACGTGGCCCCGGTGTGCGAGAACCTCGACTTTGAGGTCTTTACCGACGAGAAGTGGCTCGAGTTTATTCTGGGCCAGCTCATTCAGAACAGCATTAAATATGCGCGCGAGGACGGCGCAAAGATCGTGTTTTCGGGCGCGTTGCTGGACGAGGGCCTGGCGAGCGAACGCATCGAGCTCACCGTCGCGGACAACGGCTGCGGCGTGAGCGCGGCCGACCTGCCGCGCGTGTTCGAGAAGGGCTTTACCGGCGACAACGGCCGCACCACCAAGCGCGCAACGGGCATTGGCCTCTACCTGGTGGCGCGTCTGTGCTCCAAGATGGGTATCGATGTCACCGCGGCATCCGAGCCCGGCGAAGGCTTCGTCGTAACATTCGCCTTCTCAACGAACAAGTTCCAATACTTCGAGTAGCCGGTCCGCGTGGCGCAATCGACGGAAT
The DNA here is from genome assembly GCF_015552075.1 of Collinsella aerofaciens. Lineage (GTDB taxonomy): Bacteria > Actinomycetota > Coriobacteriia > Coriobacteriales > Coriobacteriaceae > Collinsella > Collinsella aerofaciens_Y. The sequence continues at coordinate 6,905 of NZ_JADNDZ010000020.1, read as the reverse complement.
CTTCCCGTTTAGGAGGATGACGATTGCTTTGGCTACTATGTTCACGAACGTGAATATAGGTATTACTTGTAAAGCTATAATCACGTTCGGGAACATAGCTTTACAGTTCTATACTATGTTCACGAATGGGAACATAGCTAAGGAGCGACATGAGAACGGTGACAACGACTAAAGTGCTCGATGGGCGCATCAAACTTAAGCCGTCTGAAACTGCTTTCTCGGAACGCATGGTTTTCGATCCGGGCGAGATGGGGAAGGCCCTTAGGCTTAGAAGGCGTGAACTTGGTCTAACTCAACGCGACGTCGCGACTATGACGGGTCGCAGCCTTCGTGTGATAGGCGATATCGAGCGGGGGCGGACAACGGTCGAAATCGGCGTCATTTTCGACTACGCCTCCATCGTGGATATCGATTTTATTCTGAAGGTGAGGGGAAAATAATGGGCGGCACGCTGTTCGTTCATCGTGAGTTTAAGGGATCCTACCAGCTGCTTGGCATATTGGAAGAGAATGCTGGGCTTCCGCTATTCACCTATGTCCCCGAGTACCTCGAGAATGCTGACGCGGTTCCGATTTCGTCCTCGTTGCCCTTGTCGGCCGAGACATTCAGCCCGGACGTAACGAGCTCCTTTTTCTCCGGCATTATTCCAGAGGGACAGCTCAATAGAGACCTTGAGAAAAAGGCTCGGGCGGAACGCGGCGATTACTTTAAGGTCCTCGATTTGGTTCGCAACGAACCCGTCGGCGCTTTGATTTTGACGCGAGAACCTTCGGCCGACGGTCTCGAAATGGGCTATGAGGAGATAGGGGAGAAGCAGCTGAACAAGCTGGCGTACGCGCCAGCGGAGGTGGCCTTTGGTCTTGCGCTCGAGAGTCGAATTTCCCTTGCGGGCGCTCAGGCGAAAATCGGCCTCTACCATGCGGGTGATGACTCATGCGGCGGATGGTATCTGCCCCACGGGGCAGCCCCATCGACGCATATCCTCAAAGCGGGGTCGAAGGCGTTTCCGGGCGAGACGGTTTGTGAAGCGATGTGCGTGAGAGCTGCTTCGCTGATGGATCTATCAGCCGAAGAGTGCTTTCTAATTCGAGTTGAAGATGCCGAACCGATTATCGCCGTGAAGCGGTTTGACCGAGCGATGTCTAATGGTGGTCGTTCGCTCGATGGGCTGCTGGTTCCAAATCGTCTGCACCAGGAGGACATTTGTCAGGCAAAAGGCATTTCGCGCGAGCTTAAATATGAGCCAACGGGCGTCAATTACCTGGGGCTTATCGTCGACGCGGTACGAAGGGTGTCGACGAATCAGATGGAGGATAGGTTTCTTGTTGGCTATAACCAACTGTTCGATTATGCCGTAGGAAACTGCGACAACCATCTTAAGAATTGGTCACTCGTGTGGGACGAGGACTGGAAGCAAGTGAGGTTGGCGCCGCTCTACGACGTGTTGTGTACAACGATCTATCCCAATCTCGTTCGCGAGATGGGGGTTTCGTTTGGCGGAAGCCGAAAAATCGATGATGTGACTCGCGAGTCGGTGTTGAGGCAAATGGCCGAGGCGGGTTTGCCCCAGGGGATCGTCACCGGAATGATTAACGACACCTGCAGTGAGGTGCCAGACGCACTGAGAGATGCAGCGCGCAGCCTCAAAGAAGAAGGTTTCCCTGAGGCAGAAGCAATGTTCGATAAGATCATTCCAGAAGTACAAACCCGCCTAAACAGAATCGCCCCATAACAAAAACGTGCCGCCCCAAACGGGGCGGCACGCCATCTTTTAATCAGATAACTCGTTGAAGTACGGTGACGAAGGCGCAAGGCCGGGAGGGGCTATCTAAGCCGACATCCCGCAGCCGCGAAGCGGCGAGGACGTCGGCGTGATAACCCCGCAGGCCTTGCGCCGACGGGAAGGAGCCTACTTCACGACCAAAATGTCGCAGTCCGTGTTGCGCAGCAGGAACGTCGAAATCGAACCCAGGAGCGCATACTTGATCGAGGACAGGCCACGAGCGCCGCAGAGCACCAGATCGGGCTTGACCACGTCGAGCATCTCGTCCTTGAGCGTCTCGCGAATACGGCCGGCGCGAATCATGACCTCGACCTCGGGAATGTCGGGATTGGCCTTGGCCTCTTCGAGCTGCTTGGCGATGGAGTTCTTAAATGCCTCCTCCAGGCCGTTGACCAGATCGACCGGATAGGAACCGGCGCTCTCGAGCGCCGTGGAATCGATAACGTGGCCGATGATCAGCTTGGCGCCGTTGTTCGCGGCGACCTTGATGGCGCGTGCGAGCACAAAATCCTGCTGCTCAGTACCGTCGAGTGAAACAAATACCTTGGTGTAGCCCTCGTTCATGGTTTCCTCCTTGGTCTATCGCACGGGCGTGGGGCTCGTGCATCGGGCGGGCGCGGATGCGTGGCCGCCGGACACTTTATCTTGTTGCAGTTATACCCAAGGATTTGGGTTTGACCGCTCGCAATTCTGTGAACGGGCGAGTTTTTTGGTAAGGGTAGGCGCAGGCGCGCCGCCAACGGTTGATAATGGGACATCGCCCGCACCGTCCGCAGAACAATATCGGCGGGTGTCTAACGAGGGGGTCCCTTTGGATATCATTGAGCTTCTAAAATCTGCCTTCATGGGCCTGGTCGAGGGCATCACCGAATGGCTGCCTGTTTCGTCGACCGGTCACATGATCTTGGTGGACGAGTTCGTCAAGATGAACGTGAGCGAGACGTTCTGGAATATGTTCCTGGTCGTGATTCAGCTTGGCGCCATTTTGGCCGTCTGCGTTTTGTTTTTCTACGACCTCAACCCGTTTTCTCCCAGCAAGGGCAAGGAGGGCCGTCGCGACACCTGGGTGCTATGGGGCAAGATTGTGCTCGGCTGCATTCCCGCCGCGGCGATCGGTCTGCCGCTTAACGACTGGATGGAGGAGCATTTCTACAATGCTCCCGTCGTGGCGTTGGCGCTCATTGTGTACGGCGTGCTGTTTATCGTGATCGAGAACTGGCGCGCGAACAAGCGCGACCAGGCTGCTCTTGCCGGTTCGTTTGGTTCGCGTGCTGTGGTGGCGGGCGGACGTCCCGCCGGTGCGCATTTTGCCGCGCCCGCTGCGACTGCCGCCGCAGACAATGACGATAGCTTGGACTTTGGCTCCATCACTACGCTCGAGGATCTGAGCTGGAAGACCGCGCTGGGTATCGGTTGCTTCCAGGTGCTTTCGCTGATTCCGGGCACATCGCGCTCCGGCTCCACGATCATCGGCGGCCTGCTTTTGGGCTGCACGCGTTCGGTGGCGTCCAAGTTTACGTTCTTCCTGGCCATTCCCGTCATGTTTGGCGCGAGTGCGCTCAAGCTGGTCAAGTACTTTATTAAGGGCGGCACGTTCGGCACCAACGAAATCGCCATCCTGGGCGTGGGCTGCGTCGTCGCCTTTGTGGTGTCGCTCATTGCCATCAAGTGGCTTATGGGCTTCGTGCGCCGTCACGACTTCAAGTGCTTCGGCGTCTACCGCATCATCCTGGGCATCGTGGTGCTCGCATACTTCTTTGTCCTGGAGCCTATGCTCGGCCTGTAACTTGGTTGACGCTGCGCGGCGACCAGAGCGACAACTTGTCATTCAAAGGGGGTGGCATGACCAAAAGGTCTATGCCGCCCTCTTTTCATGCCAATTTGTTCGCCCTGGCCGCCGCTCGCTACCGTGGCCATGACATCGGCGGTTCCGTGATTGTCAATAGATTGGTGCAAAGCAACCTGACCCCATTGCGCCAAATCCGCTGGGGCGGGTCTGACGGTGGCGCACGGAGTCGTGGTGTGATTTGCGTCGGTGTCCGCGCGGCTCGGTATACTGGTACGGCTCAAACTATGGCGCTGCCCGCAGGCGCGCCGTCCGTCAGATGAGGAGTCGCCCATGACCCAGCCCCTGCCCTGGGAAAAGAACGCCGCGGTACCCGTGCCGCCCGCGCCGGAACCCGTGCCGCTCGATGCATACACCGCCCCTGCAGCGCCGGAGCCCGAGCTCGTCCCGCTCGACATCTACGACGCTCCCGCGCCGGCGCCCAAGCCCGCCAAGCCGCTCGTCGACATTGACAGCCTTAATCCCGCCCAGCGCGAGGCGGTCCTGTCCACCGAGGGTCCGTTGCTGGTGCTCGCCGGCGCCGGCTCGGGCAAGACCCGCGTCTTGACCTTCCGCATCGCACATATGCTCGGCGACCTGGGTGTTAAGCCTTGGCAGGTTCTTGCCATCACGTTTACCAACAGGGCCGCGGCCGAGATGCGCGAGCGTCTGGCGGCGCTCATTCCCAGCGGTACCCGCGGCATGTGGGTGTGCACCTTCCATGCCATGTGCGTGCGCATGCTGCGCGAGGACGCCGACCTGCTGGGCTACACCGGCCAGTTCACCATCTACGATGACGATGACTCAAAGCGCATGGTGCGCGACATTATGCAGGCGCTCGGCATCGAGCAAAAGCAGTTCCCCATCAACATGATCCGCAGCAAGATCAGCTCGGCCAAAAACGCCATGATCGGCCCCGAGGACATGCTCAAGAGCGCCGATAGCCCCAACGATAAAAAGGCCGCACAGGTCTACTTGGAGCTGGAGCGTCGCTTGCGCGCCGCCAATGCGATGGACTTCGACGACCTGCTCGTGCGCGCGCTTGAGCTGCTGCGCACCCGCCCCGAGGTGCTCGATAAGTACCAAGAGCGCTTCCGCTACATTAGCGTCGACGAGTATCAGGACACCAACCACGTCCAGTACGAAATCGCCAACCTGCTGGCCGCCAAGTACCAAAACCTCATGGTCGTGGGCGACGATGACCAGTCCATTTACAGCTGGCGTGGCGCCGACATCACCAATATCCTGGACTTTGAGAAGGATTTTAAAAACTGCAAGACCGTCAAGCTGGAGCAGAACTATCGCTCTACGGGTCACATCCTGAGCGCCGCCAACGCCGTGGTGCGCCACAACTCGCAGCGCAAGGACAAGCGCCTGTTTACGGCCGAGGGCGATGGCGAGAAGATCCAGGCCTTCCAGGCGAGCGACGAACGCGACGAGGGTCGCTGGATTGCCGGCGAGATCGAGAAACTGCATGCCAAAGGCACGAGCTACGACGACATCGCCGTGTTCTATCGCACCAACGCCCAGTCGCGTATCCTCGAAGATATGTTCCTGCGCGCGGGCGTGCCCTACAAGATCGTGGGCGGCACGCGATTCTTCGACCGTGCCGAGATCCGCGACGTCATGGCCTACCTTAAGATGATCGTGAACCCGGCCGACGAGATGAGCGTCAAGCGCGTCATCAACACACCGCGCCGCGGCATCGGTTCCACCTCGATCCAAAAGATCGAGCAGCTGGCGCGCGACAACCGCTGCTCGTTCTTCCAGGCTTGCGAGATCGCGTGTGCCGAAACCGGCATGTTTAGCGCCAAGGTGCGCAACGGCCTGTCGAGCTTTGTGTCGCTGGTGCGCGAGGGTCGCCGCATGGACGGCGAGCTCAAGGACGTTGTCGAGATGATTGTCGATAAGACGGGCCTACTGCAGGCTTTCCGCGCCGAGGGCACCATGGAGTCCGAGAGCCGCGCCGAGAACATCCAGGAATTCCTGGGCGTCGCTGCCGAATTTGAGGAGACGCACGAGGACATCGAGGGTACGCTCGAGAGCTTGGAAGAGCTGCGCGCAGCCGGTGTTGCCGACGTGCCTGCCGGCGCCGAGCCCGAGCCCGTCGTGGTGAGCGCGCCTGCGCCCGAACCGGGGCCATCTGCCCCGGCATCCTCGTTTGAGGCACTCGTCGGCGCGCGCGATGCCGCGGGCTCCAATCCGCTCGATAGTCTGGCTGCTCCGGCGCTGTCTCCGCAGGATGCCCTGGCTGCTGCCATCGCGGGCAACGCGTATGCCGCGCCGACGGAGATGCCGGCGGGTGCCGTGCATGCCGACGAGATTGAGCGCACCTACGGTCCGCTCACCTGTAAGGCGCTGCCGGCACTCATGGAGTGGCTGGCCCTGCGCTCCGACTTGGATTCCCTGGCCGGCGAGACGCATGCCATCACCATGATGACCATCCACTCCGCCAAGGGCCTGGAGTTCCCGGCGGTGTTCGTGGCCGGCATGGAGGAGGGCATCTTCCCGCACGTGCACGACTTTGGCGGCAGCGATGACCCGGGTAAGCTTGAGGAGGAGCGTCGCCTGGCCTACGTCGCCATCACGCGCGCCCGCAAGCGCCTGTTCCTGACCTATGCGGCCACGCGTCGCACCTACGGCTCGACCTCTGCCAACCCGCGCTCGCGCTTCCTCAACGAGATTCCGTTTGAGGATATCGAGTTTAGCGGTATCGGTTCTGCCGGTTTTGAAGGCACGGGCTGGGAGAAGCGCGGCGACCGTCACGGCACCTTTGGCTCGGGCATGGGTTCGGATATGTATGGCGGCAAGGTGTTTGGTTCGCATACGCGCTCGACCGGCGGTTCCGGTTCGCGCGGTGGATCGAGCTTTGACGATTTCTTTGGCGGCAGCAGCTACGGGACCGAGCGCCATCGTGGGGTCTCGCCCGACGCCGGCCGTGTTGCCTCGACCTTTGGCTCGGGCGCGCCGCGAGCCAAAAAGCCGTCGTCCAAGGTGTCCCCGACGGTGGAGCGCAAGGTCGATCGCGCCAGCGCATCGCAGGACTTTGCCGCGGGCGATACCGTGAGCCATAAGACCTTTGGCACGGGTACCGTGATCTCGGTCGCCGGAGACATGATCGAGGTCCAGTTCGAAAAGACCGGCCAGACCAAAAAGCTCATGAAGGGATTCGCTCCGATCGTCAAGCTGTCATAATCCCGGCGGACCTGGGCGGGCGTATGGGGCAACATCGCCTGCTCGGGCAGTCCTGCTCGCACGGAGAGCACATTAAGTGCTCTCCGGCTCGTGCGGAACTCG
>NZ_JADNDZ010000002.1 GCF_015552075.1 Collinsella aerofaciens | reverse complement strand
TGGATTGGCAACACCTATTTGGACGATTCCGGGAGGGACAGCCCCGCCTCCCTGAACTCGACCGGAGACATGTAGCCCAGCGTCGAGTGGATCCTGAAGTTGTTGTACCAGTGCACGTAGTCCGAGAGCTTGGCCCGGAGCTCGCGCGTCGTGCCGAACGTCTCGCGGTGGACGAGCTCGGCCTTCAGTATCCTGTTGGTCGACTCGTCGACGGCGTTGTCGTAGGGGCAGCCCTTGGCCGACAGCGACCTCTCAATGCCGAAGGCCTCGAGCATCAGGTCGATCTCGGCGTTGTCGAACTCGCTGCCGCGGTCCGTGTGGAAGACCTCGATGTCCGAGATGGGGAAGGAGAGCGTCGCGAACGCCGACTTGACCAGCCGGGCGTCCTTCCTGGGCCCGGCGGAGTGGCCGACGATCTCCCTGTTGTAGAGGTCGACGAGCAGGCAGACGTAGTTCCACGAGGCCCCGACGCGCACGTAGGTCAGGTCGCTGCATATATGGGTGCGCGGCGCCCTGCCGCCGAAGCCGCGCGCGACGACGTTGGGCACGTCGGCCTCGTTGACCGCCCCGGGGTGCACCTTGAACCTCTTCCTGCCGTATGCGCTGACCAGGCCGTTCTCCCTCATGATGCGGCAGACCCGGCGCCGGCTGACGGTGACGCCCGACCTCTCGAGCGACGCCTTTATCTTGCGCGAGCCGTACCGGCCCTTGCTGGCGGCGTGGGCCGCGACCACGGCCGGCGCGGCGGGGTCCGGCGCGGCGGGCCGGTCGGCCCGCGAGCGCATGGAGTAGTACGTCGACCTCGCGACGCCGAGGAGCCTGCACTGCGCTGATATGGGGTAGCGGCCCTCGTTGGCCGCTATGGCCCTCACTTTCGAGCGTATATCAGCGCCGCTTGTTTTAAGACGTCGACCTCCATCCGGAGCCTGCGGTTCTCGCGCTCGAGCTCCAGGATCCGGTTCTGCTCGGGCGTGCGGTTGCACGCGGCGCGCGGCGAGCCGGTCGCGTTTATCGACTTGATCCACCTCTCCACGGTGCTCTTGCCGAGGTCGTACTCGTCCATGATCTCGCGCTTGGGCTTGCCGGCGTTGTAGAGGTCGACTATCTGCCTCTTGAACTCGTCGGTGAAATGCCTCGGGTGCCTGGGGTCCCTCATATACGGCCCTCCCGTCTCCTGCGCCCCTCCCGGAACTGTCCACATCAGTGTAGCCAATCCA
>NZ_JADNDZ010000019.1 GCF_015552075.1 Collinsella aerofaciens | reverse complement strand
TCGTGGCCACCATGGTCGTGGGCATCATCGGCGCGTTCTTCGGCGTGCTGGCGTAAGGGCCCGGCTGCATAGATTTTCGTTGCAACCTGGAAAGGGGATGGAGCAGGCCTATGCCCTCCATCCCCTTTTTGTATAGAAGGAGTTCGTATGTTCGCGAAGGATCGCGAAGCAATGCGCCTGACGCCGGCAGAGGTCAGGCTGATTCTTATTGAGTCCCTGCAGTGGTGCGCCAACAACGCGGTCTACTTTTTGGGGCTTATCGGTGCGGCCACGTATGATCTGGCCGGCACGGCCTTTTTGGTTGCCGCCATTACGCTCGTACGCAATCTTATGACGTCGGTGGGCAATATGGTGTCGGGTTCGGTCATCGATCGCTTTGGACCGCGCCGGACGTCGTTTGTGACGTGCGTGATCACGGCGGTGCTATCGCTTGGCGTGGGGTTGGCGCCGTTGTCTGTCCCCGGGCTTGTGTTTGCCGCGTGCGTCTTGGGACTTGCGGGTGGCTTTATCAACACCTGCACGCATGCGTTTCCGGGATATCTGGAGTCGACCACCGAGGGCCGTACCCGCGTGAACGGTCTCATGGTGTTCTACAGCAATATCGCCTATACCGCTGGCCCGCTGCTCGGCGGCGCCATCGTGAGTTGCTTTGCCACGCAATCGGTCTATCTGCTCATGGCGGGCATGATGGGTGTGGCGGCCGTGCTCTCCTTGGGCTGTCACGAGTGTGTTGCTCCCGCAAAAGGGGAGAAGCCGAAGGGCGGTATTTTGGGCGGCATGGCCGAGGGTGCGCGACTTACGTTTCGCGATCACGACCTGCGCCTCATCTTTATATCGGGCTTTTTGGGTTTCTTTGCGTTCGGCGCGTTCGATTCGCTGGAGTCGTTGTTCTACCGCGATGTGCTCAACGTGGATATCGTCTGGCTGGGCTGGCTGTCCTCGGTCGTGGGCCTCACTTCCTCGGTGGGCGCGTTCATCCTGACCAAGCTTTCTGCTCGCCATGTCAACCTGCGATTGCTGCTCGGCGCGCTCATGGCCGTGGGCATTGGGTCCATGGTGTACGTGGGCACCGATATGCTGGGGGTCGCGATTATCGGTCAGGCGATTAACGGTCTGGCCTGGGGGTTCCTGGAGCCGCTGCAGATGATCTTGATTCAGGAGCGTGCCGACATCAAATACCTGGGGCGCATTACCGGCTTTGTGCGTTTTGGACTGATGAGCGCCGGCGTGGTGCCGCTGCTGGCGGCTCCGTTTTTGGCGGAGGCTTTGGGCGTCCAGACGGTACTGTTTGGAGCATCGACCATTATTGCGCTGGTAGGAACGCTGTTCTTTGTCACACAAGGGAGACGCCGGGGGCGTTAGCTATACATCAAATTCTAATTTAATACCACTCACCAGAGAATTTCGACCGTTCACCGAGGATTGGAACAGATTGAAAAGTGGTATTAAAAACACGTTGGGTGTATGTCTATAATTGGTATCGAAAAGAAACGCGATGTATAGATTCGCGTGCAGGACAGAAAGGAAAAGCCATGAAGGAAACCGAGAAGATCGAGATCATGCACTTTAGCCAGGAGGGCTACGTCGAGGACGGCAAGAACGTCTACGAGGCCGGCAAGAAGATGACCGCGCTCGCCGACAAGGTCGCCGACGAGGGCTACGACGC